>JAYUFI010000217.1:0-17548 GCA_043738805.1 Planctomycetaceae bacterium
CCGCCGGCGGCTCGCGGATTGATGTGGTCAACGCTGAACGGATCCGGGCAGTAATGTTTTTGAGTGAGACAGTATTCACAGCAACGGCCGGCCCGTTCCGCGACGAGTTCGCGAACCTCATTGGAGATTCGGCGCTTACTCATCGCGCTGACTCGTGAAACCGAGTTGGTCCAGAAGTTCGTCGAAGTCCACGCCTTGATATTCGGCAAGCTGAGCCGCTGCCTTCATTCGTCGAGCATGAGCTTTCTCAACGACATTCGTCAGCCGCAGCAATTCGTCGTACTCGGCCCGCGAAATACGGTTCCGCTGGCGTTTCTTGACCAGTTCGTCGTAACGCTGCCGAGTTTTTTGAGGTAACGCCTTGTTGATGACGGTGTAGAACTGCGTTTCCATGGCATCAAGCACGTTCGATTTCACGCCACGACTCGGTGACGATCTGCTCGACGAAAATTGACGGCGTAAGACATCAACGACCAGTCCTTGAGGATCAACACCCCGATCGGCCGCGCGTTGACGGACTTGGGTTTCCACTTCTTCGGGAATTTTTATGGTGAGAGACATGCGGGAATTCCTTTCGCATTAAGCGAGTCGCAATTCTATTCCAGAATCCGAAACTCAGGAATGTCGGTGTCTCCAGCTAGGCCGTGTTGACATTCACTTCATAAACCACGTTCTGGCAATAACTTGCGATGAACAGCACCGCTAGAGACCGTCTGGCGCAACTCGTTTTCCAACTACAGGTTGCAGTGACGACTGCAATGAATGTCAACACGGCCTAATCCACGAACACAAACTCGCTCTCAATGAAAGCACTCGCTCCGTAAAATTCGCGGAACGTCCTACGCGAGATTACGTCGCCTCATGCTCCCTGTCGTTCCAAAACATACAACGCACTTTCGGCGCGGAGGTTGGCTCCCCAAGCTTCGGGGATGGCTCGGCGTTTGATGATGGGGATTTCGCGGATGATGCTGATGCCTTGCTTTTCGCAGAGGCTGCGGAAGTCGCGCAGAGTCATGAAGTGGATGTTCGGGGAGTTGTACCACTCGTAGGGAAGCGATTCGGTGATCGGCGCTCGGCCTTGCCAGAGGACTTGGAATCGGACCTGCCAATATCCGAAGTTTGGAACCACGACGAGTCCACGTTTGGCCACTCGCAACATCTCTTCGAGCACGAACTGCGGTCGCAATACTTGCTGCAACGTTTGGCTGAGTACCGCGATGTCGAAGGACTGATTCGGAAACTCGGACAGCCCAGCATCGAGATTCGCTCGGACGACGGGGACTCCGCGCTCGATCGCGGCCAAGACGTGTTCCGGATCGAGATCAATTCCCTGCACATCGCATTCATGGACATCACGCAGCTTTGCGAGCAACCGACCATCGCCGCAGCCAAAGTCAACGACTCGGCTCCCTCGATCAACGTGCTGCAACAAAATCTCGTCCGTCAACGCCGCCGTCGGGTCCGGCATACAATATCGCTTGGCCATGCGAAAGCCCTCCTTATTGGCAGCAGCTTATTCGACACGTAGGCTGAAACGCCAAGAACAACGCTGTAGGACGGGCACTCTTGCCCGTCTGGCTCCAACGTCAGTAATCCGAAGTCTTGCTCGAAGCATCAGTGAGGCAAATGTTCGCTCCGCTTCTCCGTGGTGGTTTGTCGAACGAAAATCAAGAGCAGGCTGTGATTCGAGTCGCCATCAGGAGACACGGCGCGCGGCACAACACTAAGTTCTCAAACGGAGTGTTTTTCAACGCAAAGATTGCGAAGGAACGCCAAGAATTCATTTCTCATGATCATTGGCCTGGAACCTTTGGCGAATACAAGCAAATGCCCATCTCTCTAAGAACTTGTCCAGGAACAACTTCGTGTTTTCGTAGCCCGGTTTTCCAAACCGGGGCTTCACTTCGACCGGTTTGGAAAACCGGGCTACGATGTTGTTCTTAGACAAGTTCTAATTTCTTTGTCGCTCTTCGCGTTCTTTGCGCCTTTGCGTTGAAATCTTCCCAACAAACTGTTCAGTTTGAGTAAGTTGCCCCTTGGGGATTCAACATCACATTCCGACAAGTTGTCTCTGGAGACTACGCCATGAACCCAGCGGACCCCATGATGACTCGCCGCGACGCTCTTGCGGTGGGTGCGGCGGTCAGTCTGACTGCTTTGAATTCAGCCTCGTCGTTGCCCGCGCAGTCGAAGCAGGCGAACGAGACACCGTGGATCGACGCGCATTCGCACATCTGGCCGCTGGAGACGGACAAGTTTCCGCTCGCGCCGGGGAAGACCAAGAAGGATCTCAATCCGCCGAGCTTCACCGATGACGAATTGATGGCGATTGCTCGGCCCGAAGGTGTGGGGCGAGTCGTGTTGATTCAGCACTCGGTCTATCACTTGTTTGATAACTCGTACCTCATCGACGCGGTGCGGCGGCATCCGAAGACGTTTCGAGTGCAGGGCATGGTCGATGACTGGCAGCCGCATCCGGGTGTGACGATGAAGAGGCTCTTGCCGCAGGGAGTCACCGGATTTCGGATTACGCCGTTCATTCGCGATCCCAAGGATCAGGCGGCTTGGCTGACGACTCCCGGCATGATCGAGATGTGGAAGACCAGTGCGGAAACTCGGCAGGCGATGTGTTTGCTAATCAACGCGTCGGACTTGCCGAGCACTGACAAGATGTGCGAACAACATCCCGACACGCCTGTCGTGATAGATCACTTCGCACGCATCGGGGCGGATGGCCAACTGCGTGACGAGGAGATCAAGAACCTTTGCCGGCTCGCACGGTACAAGCACACGAGCGTGAAAATCTCGGCGTATTACGCGCTCGGTCAAAAGAAGCCGCCGCACGAGGAATTGATCCCGCTGGTCAAGCGGCTGTTTGAGGCGTTTGGGCCGCAACGATTGATGTGGGCGAGCGACTGTCCGTATCAAATTCAGGGGGCCAACAACTATAAGGCGTCGATCAGCCTCGTCCGCGATCGACTCGATTTCGTGTCGGCGGAAGACAAACAATGGCTGCTCGCCAAAACGGCGGAGAAGTTTTTCTTTTACGCATGATGAGCAAGTCGCTCATTGCACTCACCACTTTTGAATGGGAAATATCTGCATGGTTACGGTCGGCATGAACTACCACGTCATCGAAGGGAAGCAACAGGATTTTGAAGACAAGTTCGCGGGAGTCATCGACGCTCTGCGAGCCGCTGCCGGGCACACAAACTCAACGCTGTGGAAAGACGTCAGCGACAACGCTTCGTATCTCATCACCAGCGAATGGTCTGACGAAACCGCCTTCCAAGAATTCATCCGCAGCGAGGCATTCCGTGCGGTGACAAACTGGGGCAAAGAGCAAATTCTTTCGGGTCGTCCGCAGCACAAGATTTACAAGCACTAATCTCCTGTTTGCGCCGTTCACAAAATGAGTTACACGGCGCATCGAAATGACTGCCAGGAAGACGGTGTTGTTTCAAACTCGCTCGCAAAGGTTGAGGTCGTGTGGGACGGGTACTCTTGCCCGTCTTTTCTCGTGACTCGACGGGCAAGAGTGCCCGTCCTACGGATTTGTCGAGCGGTGCCTACTTACGAATTTTGACAGACAAGGATGTTTGTGAAATGTCGACAACTTTTGTTTCTGGCGACGCAGTCCCCGCACATTCAAAATCGCTCGTAGCGGCGAAAGCAGCGAGCGGTTTTTCGTTGGGGTTTCTCAAGCGTTACGGCATTCTGGCGGAGATCGCTGCGGTCCTCGTCGTGACTTTCACACTGTCGCGGCTCGGCTTCTTGCTGTGGTACGCCGATTGGAAGCAACTTTCGCTGACCGACGTGCTGAAGGTGTTTGTCACCGGCCTGCGGTTTGATTTGCTTGTCGCATTGTTGGGCGTGCAGTTTCAATTGTGGCACTTCACGTTTTGCCGAAATCAACGACTGCTGACTCGCGCGAGTCGGTGGTTCATGGAAAGTTGCTGGATCATTGCCTTCGTGTTTGTACCGTTGTTCGTGATCATTGAGGCGTTGTTTTTCCAAGAATTCGATGGGCGGTTGAATTACATCGCGTTCGAGTACCTCGTCTATCCGACCGAGGTTTGCTGCAACATTTGGCAATCGTTTCCGGTCGTGGAGTTACTGCTCGTTGTCGCGACGTTTGGACTGGGGCCGTACTTCTTGTTCCGACGTCGATTCGTGCGACGTTTGGAAGATCAGATGCCGCTGAGCAATCGGCTGGCGGTTTTCGGTGGGACATGGGCGTTGATCGCCGGATTGTGGCTGACCAGCGGCATGGCCAGCATGAGCGTCACGCCCGATCGCACGTCGAATGAGTGCGCGGGGAACGGACTTTACACGTTCGTGTATCACGCTTGGACGTGCCACTTCGATTACGAGCAATACTACTTGACGATCAATCGCTCCGAAGCGGCTCAAGAAGTTCGACAGCATCTTGTTCGTACTGGCGACGATGTGCATGAGGGTTCGGCGAATCCACTCGATCGCACGGTACATCAAGCCGCGCCGCGCAAAGACTGGAACGTCGTCATCATCTTGGAAGAGAGTTTTGGTTCGGACTTCGTCGGCGTGTTGGGTGACAAACGCGGACTGACTCCGTGCTTCGACAAGCTCTCACGCGAGGGCACGCTGTTTGACAATTTTTATGCGACTGGCAATCGGACGGCTCGAGCGCTCGAAGCAGTGACGACCTCGCTGCCACCGATCCCGACGGAATCCATTTTGAAACGAAATCATTCGCAGCACGTCTTCACGTTGGCTCACGCGTTGAAAGAGCGAAACTACAACCGCACCTTTCTGGATGCCGGACGCGGCCTCTTTGACGGAGTTCGCTCCTTCATGACGGCCAACGGATTCGAGCGCTTTGTCGAGCAGAAAGATTTCGTGAACCCGGAGTTCGTCAACGCGTGGGGCGTTGCGGATGAAGACCTTTTCAATCGCGCACTGACGGACTTTGATGGTTTGCACGCTGAAGGAAAGCCGTTCTTTGCGATGCTGCTGACTGTCTCGAACCATCGGCCTTTCACGTATCCCGACGGTCGCATTGATCGACCGTCGTCTGATCTCAGCCGCGAAAATGCGGTCAAATACGCCGACTGGTCAATCGGCATGTTCTTCGACAAAGCCAAAGATCACGCTTGGAAAAAGAACACGATTTTCGTCGTCATGGGAGATCATGGAGCCCGCGTTTACGGCAGCCAGAAATTTCCGATGCAGTCTTATCGCGTACCGGTGTTACTGCTGCGACCGGATGACGGCGGCGAGGAGAAACGTTGCCACACGCTCGCGTCGTCGCTGGATATCGCTCCGACAATCATGGGCTTGCTCGGCGGTGATTATCGGTCGGTCTTCTTTGGTCGCGACGCACTCAATCTGCCATCCGAGCAAGGTTACGCGCTGATGCAGCACAACCACGACGTCGCGTTGCTGACGGCTGACAACAAAATCGTCGTGCTCGATGCGCGGCGGCAAGCGTGGGTCTATGACTTCGATAAGAGCAACTTCACGCTCAAGGCCGAAAAACTCCCGCCGCCAGAACGACTCCGTTCAGCGATCTCGTTCTTTCAAACAGCGAACCGTCTGTACTACGACGAGCGTCAGTTCCCCGGCCTGCCGAATGTGCCGAGCCGCAGTCCGCTCAACGCGTCGGACCTCGCAGGCAAGCCACAAGACAAGCAGTGATGTGGACAGCCTGTGAATTTTCGTAAGGCACGTCACTGCTCGGTTTCTTGCCAGCACGACGTGCCGACGAGCGATCCGGACGGCTACCACTCGCTGGCGCGTCGTGCCAATTTCTTTGTGAGTCAGGGAAGTTATTTCGACCCGTTCCTAATGAGGCGAGGATGAATGATTCCGTAGCCCGGTTTTTCAAACCGGTCGAACGGCTTCTCCCGGTTTGAAAAACCGGGCTACAAAAACACGAAGTCATTTTTCCTCATGCCCTAACGGCTGATCGACAGCAAACGTTTGGCTTCGTTCAGCACGAAATCGACATCTTGAAACGGCTCGAAGCTGATGTCTTGCCAGCGAACGAGGCCCGCACCGTCGATGAGCAGCGTGCCGTGCAGCGGGATGTTCTCGAAGTCGTCGAAGGCGCGGTACGCCTTGAAGATGCGGCGTTCGGGATCGGCGGCGAGCGGAATCGGGAACGGGCTATCCTTCGAGAAATTCGTAACCGACGTCGTCAGCGACGCAAGGTCTTCTGTGCTGATCGCGACGAGCGACACGCCCGCTTGTTGGAAGTCGTTCACACGCGGCGCAAACTTTTGAAGTTGCTCAACGCAGTGCAGGCATCCCGCTCCGAGGTAAAAGATCACGACCACTGGCTTCCCTCGATAGTCGGTCAACGACAGCGTCTTTTCACCGGGAGCGGGCAAGCTGAAGTCGATCGCCGGAGAGGGCGACCAACGAAACGGGCCGAGCGAATCGAGAGCCGGGCGCTCGCCGACGTCTGTGCTCGGAGCCGTCGGCGTCCGCCAATCATCGGGCCAACCTTGAGCCTTCGCCAAGGACGCGAGCCGTGCGAGCACCGGCGAGTCCAAATCTGCTTGCCCGGCGACCGTTCGCAATTTCGCGAACGCGGCCTTCGCCTCGTCGAGCTTGTTCATCAGTCGCAATAGATCGACTTGAACCGCCAACGGCACAACTTCGGTCTCACCCGATTTCGCGAATGCGTTGATTGTCTCCAAGCATTTGTCGTGTTGCCCGCACAAGAACTGATACTTCGCTAGACGTTGCTTGGGCGTTTCGTGCGCCTTGTCGAATTGCTCGCGTGCTTTCTCCGCATCGCCGCGAGCCAACAACAACACGCCGCGCAATTCCGCTTGAGCGTTCTCGACCGGTTTCGTTACTTCACGCGACTTCTTGAGTGCCTCATCCTTTGCTTTCGCAATGTCGGCATCGTTCTTCTTGTCATCGCGAGCTTTCTTCTCCGCCTCAGCGGCGTCGGTTTGAGCTTTCTCCTCCAACTTCACCGCGATCGCGTCTAACTCTTTGAGCCGATCTTCGACGAGCGGGAATTCGCCTCGGTGGTAATGAGCCACGCCGAGCAGCCGCAGTCGCTGAGTCTTCTCCGCCGACTCATCGGGCACATCGAGATACATCGTGGCCGCCAGCGCGATCGCGGCGTCCCACAATTCAAAGTTCTCAATGACCTGCATCAACCGTTCGCGTCCGTTCTTGCCGCTACCTTTCGACAATGTGTTGAACTTCGGATGCCTCGGAAGCTCCAACAAGTTCTTGGCGAGGTCCATTGCTGTTTTGTGTCGACCCAGGTTGATCAAGTTGCGAACGAGCCACTCTTGGTTGTGCGCGTAATTGTGAATCTGATCGGGAAGCACCCGGTCGCGCATCATGTGAGCGTGATCGGTTCGCCCGGATGCTTCTTGTTGCCAAGCCGCGTCGGTCCAGCGCTTCAATTCAGAGTACGTGTGCCCCGGCATGTGCCACATGTGAGCAATCTTCGGCGACGCTTGCCCCGCTCGTGCGGCGGATTCCAACGCCTTCTCAGACTTGTTGTGATCCCACAAATGAATGCGGTAGTGATGGGCCGGGTGCATCGGCTGTTTTTGAAAAATCTCGCCGATCAACGCATCGACGGCAAAACGGCTCGTGATCGGAACAGTGCCGTTGCTCTGCCAGATGAAGACCGTCAAGAACGCTTTCGCTTCGATGTCGTCCGGAAATTCCAGCAGGACTTTTTCGAGACCGCTGATATAGGCTTTGCGACGCTCTTCTTCTTTTCGCTTGTCCTCTTTGAGATAGTCCGCCATCGCGTCGATGAAAAGCTGTTCGCGGCGAGTGGCGGTGGCCTTCTTCTCGGTGGCCTTGACGATGAACTTCTCCGCCCGCCCTCGGTTTTCGATGTTCGCGTAGGCCATGCCCCAATAGGCCATCGCGCAATTGGGATCGAGCTTCGCCACTTGGCGGAACGAACGTTCTGCCTCGAAGTACCAAAACCCGTGAAGCTGTCCAACGCCCTGATTGAAAAACGCTTGAGCCTCCGGCACGGACGTCGTCACAGGAAACGTCACTGCTCCGGTCCCGCCCATCAAATAGGCCGCCTGTCGCGGACCTTCATCAAAGACTTCACCATGCGCTGAATGCCCTGGCAACGGATCGGCCCCGAACGCCGAGTCCGAAAGCCCAAACGCTGTTGCCGAAAGAGGGAACGCCAACAATAAGCCCAACCAACAACGCATCGCAAAACTCCTGGAACAATCACGACCTGAATGCCCCGCTACGCTAGGCTCGCCTCCGCACGCGGTCAAATCATGCCGCGCTGCGGCCAATACGTCGCCGTCATCGCTCCGCTTGACGAGCCGATCGCTTCAAGCAGTCACAATTCCAAGCTGAACTTAAGCGGCTTGGAGCAGGCCCATCACGCGGAGAGGTTGTGAATCAATTCCGTTTGGCACGTTTCCAACGTGCCAAACCAATCAGAATTCGAGCACGTTGAAAACGTGCCCCACGAATGAATCATCCGCACTCGAATCCTGAAGTCTTAAGAGAACTCCGTTTCCCGCAGAGGCGCGGAGTTCGCGGAGACCAAGAAGGCTTGAGCCTCAATCCTCTCTGCGAACTCTGCGTCTCTGCGGGAAACAACCATTCGTTGCGTTTCAGGAATGAGGCGTCTGTCATCCACGAGATCGAACCAGCCAGGATGATTGCCATCTCTCCCCAATACGTCGTCGTCACTCTCCGCGAGACGAACCGAATGCTGACCAACGATTTGTGAAGCGAATGACGACGCCCGTCGTCGCCGACCTAAAGGCGATGCAGGGGGAACAGAGTTATGCAGCCTGCAGCGCTAACAGAACAGGTTTGAACCTTTCTTAACACAAGATCGTAAACTGAGGATTCTTCAACGGCATGCGTTGACGATCACGATTTTGTTAGGCATTCTATTCACTCACAGGATTGATCAGCCGTCAGTGCAGTTCCGAGTTGGACTGCACGCTATTTAATAAGACTGTTATCTGACCAGACACGAACCACAGACACTTTATTAGTAGCGTCTTATCTCAGAGAGACGTATCAACACAACGGAGTATCACATGATCTGGGAATCGCAGTATTGGAAAGATGACTTGCTCAAGATAGCCGCCACACTTCGGAAGCGGACAGCTCAGAAACGATGGCCGGAAACAAGCTTTGCACGGCTTGAACAATCTGTCATGCTCGGCTTCTACTGCATACGCAAACTTCACGAGGCGGCAAAACTTTCGACTGCTACTATGGCTCAGCAGTTGTCAGTGACAGCGTTTCCGTGGCTCGGAAAGAATGTCACGAAACTGAATTGGCACAGGCTGAACGAACTTTATGATTTCGCATCAGGTGCTTCCAAATCACAAGATTTGTTGTTCGTCTGCCATCAATTCGTACACAGCTTCATATTCACTGCCGTGTTCGACGAAACCGACCGACTAGATGCCATACTCTTTGCGTCGGATCGTCAGCGTCACAAATCGCTTTTTTCCATTTCAATTGGACTAGTTATCTCAGCATTCGAGCAAGTCGGCAGCGATTACCCAAATTCGGCAGAGTACGTACTGAATCCAGAAACCGGTGACTACGACGTAGTCGCAACTATGCTGCAGAATGTGAGCTAAGAAGTCAGTCGATCTGGGCTGCGAATCATTTTTTGAAAATGATGTGACTTGCCCGCCGCCGGGTTACCTTGATCACCAGACATTAGGACGCACTATGAGATGGCTGTTGAATTCATTCATGCTTTGTGGGGCAGTTCTTGGGTGGCTCATTGTGAGTTCAGCAATGCAACTGTTGACAACTGCGGGACACAAAGGCCCTGGTGTTGTGCATTTCGTTGACTCTGAGTCGTCCGAGGAAGTGTCTGAGAGCCAATACAAGCTGCACAACTACATTACCGGCAGCATGATGTTGTCCATAGGACTCGTTATTTGGTTTGCGATTGCCAAAGTCGCGAAGAACGAGGCAGCAAAATCGGAAGCAAAGGAGGTGTATCTGGAAGCCCAGATACGCAAAGCGACCACTTATCACCGTGCGTTTTCCTCCGCAGTTGACGAAGCTACTCGCAAGCGTGCCTATGCTGAAGTTGAGTTATCGAGCGAATTTCAAGACGCCTGCGATGATTTGGAACGTGCTTGGCAAATTTATTGCGCCACATATAAAGCCACCAAGGGAGATAGCGACTCTCTGCCATTCTCGCGTTTGGAAGGCTGAAGCCGGAGCTAGCCCACGGTTCCGAGGAATCGAGCCGCAGGCTTGTTCCCAACAGCTAATTTGACGCCGGAAGCGAAATGAGTTTCGGAGATCCGAGGTGGTGAACGACCGCAACAGCTAACCATGCGACATTGCAAATATCGTTGGGGCATCGCGGTTGAAATTGGTGTTCCTCGGTTGCTGCCTCGCTGGGCTTTACTCGTTAAGCCGCCTGCCGTCGCGAGAAATCACAACACGAATCCGATCTCACGCAGTCGAGTGCAAATTGATTCGTCTGCCAGAAGTTCGCGAAATCGTGCGACGGCCGGGCGATCCCAGCGTGAGGCGGGGATGGCGAAGTCGTAGTGTTCTTCTCGCAGCGGGATGAAGCTCAGGCCGTATAGCTTGGCGACGGAGTCGATCGCGACGCCCCAGTCGGCTCGGCCTTGAGCGACTGCTGCTGCGACGGCGTTGTGGGATTTGGCTTGAACGGCGTAACCGGCTGGCTGCTGTTTGGTGGCATTTGCGTTGAACGGCACGGCGCTAGCCGCCGGTTGTATGGCGATGTTAGCCGCGTGATCGGCGGCTAGCGCCGTGCCGCTCAATAACTGGTCGATCAGGATGCGAGTGCCGCTTCCGACGTTGCGATTGACCATCGTGCATTGCGAGTCGTTGAGCACGGCGGCGACCGCATCCGTCAGCGATCGGCTCTCGAATCGAGCATCACCCGGTCGGAAGACGATCCCTTGCATGCGTCGATAACCAACGAGCAAACGCAAATCGCTCGTAAGGAACGGGCGGTTGTATTCGTCGGTTGCGGCGTCCAACAGGTGCATCCCCGCGATGTCGCACTCCGCTCGCTTGGCCGCAGTCAGTCCCCCCGTGCTGCCAACGTACAACGATTTGGTTCGCAAGCCGTGACGATGCAACTCCCCCAACAACAAGTCGAGTCCCACGCAATGACTGCCGATGACGACGAGGTCCGCTGGTTCCAACGATCGACCAAGCAACGTGACGTCCACTTCGCTGCCAGCTTCGATCTGCTCGGTGTGCTGCCCGATCGTGATGAAGCCGTCCGCCTGACTGAAAGTCGTCACCGACCCCGAACCCTTCCCCATCGGATAAGCCGCGAGGCCACTCTCTCCACGCACGAGACTGACGAGCAGGAACTCCGTGCGTCCGCGTTCTGAATTCACTCGCAGCGGCAACGTCGCACGCACGGTTTCGCGTTGCTCGACCGAGACTCCCGCGAACGCTCGCAACACCGGCGCGACGAACTCATGAAATGTGAATAAGGCCGAAGTCGGAAATCCCGGCAAGATCACCACCGGTTTGCCATGCGTCACCGCCATGCAGATCGGCTTGCCGGGCTTGAGCGCGACACCATGAGCGACGATCCCCGGATCGCGCAGTTCGCGCACGACTCGGTAAGAAAGATCACCTGCACCTTTCGACGTGCCGCCCGACAACAACACCGCGTCGAACTGCATTGCCGTGTTGAGCGCGTTGGACAACCGTTGCAAATCGTCGGGCACAATGCCGAGATAAACCGCTTCGCCGCCAAGTTCCTCAACCGCTGCCGCCAACGTCGGGCCGTTGCTATCGAAGACCGCACCCGGCCGAGTCGGCTCCCCCGGCAAGACGATCTCATCACCCGTCGACAAGATCGCGACACGCGGTTTACGAAAGACTTCGACCGTGTCTCGACCGATCGCCGCTAAGACGCCGATCTCTCGCGATGTCAGCTTGATTCCGCGACGCAGGACCGTCTCGCCGCGCGCGATGTCGGTTCCCGCAAATGTGATGTTCTGTCCCGCCGTCACCGGACGGCGAACGATCAAATCAGGCGTCGCAGTAGGACGGGCACTCTTGCCCGTCTCGCTCTGATGACTCGCGTGGCCTTCGATGGGAGAATTAGCAAGCCGATCAGGGTCAACCACTGGACTCCTCTGCTTGTCGCTTTGTCCGGGAGCTGACGCTGCCCGGCTCGCCAAAAACATTTCATTCCTGACTGCGTGGAGTGCAACCTCATTCAAGCTTTCGACGGCCAAGAGTGGCCGTCCTACGAAATCATCTTCTGTGGCAGATCGGTTCAACTCCGTGTGCTCGACCATCACGACCGCGTCCGCACCGCGAGGGACCATGCCGCCGGTCGCGATCGTTGTCGCAGTCCCCACTTTGACGGTGTGCTGCGGAGCGATCCCCGGCGACAACACCTCCGCGTTCAATCGTAATCTCCGAGTCGTTTCATCCATCGCACCGAATGTGTCCGCCGCTCGCACGGCGAAGCCATCGACGTTGGACCGATCGAACGCAGGAACATCGACCTCGGCCCGCACGTCTTCCGCCAAGATGCGACCTAACGCGGCTGACAATAACACGCTTTCACGACCCAGCGGTTCGAGCCGCAAGTGCGACAGAAATCGCTGCATCGCCGTGTCGCGATCAATGACTTCCAGGAATTGATCCTGAGCGGCCAGTTGTTGCCAATCAAGTTGCGTCATCGGCTTAGCCATACAAAAACACGTCCACTTCACTCCCTGGCGCGTACCCTTCGAGTTCTGCCGGGACGACGACAAACCCCGCTGCACGAGTTGTCGAAGAAAGAATCGACGCCCCGCTCGTCGAAATCGGCTCGATACGGCCGGCATCCAAACGAACTCGGCAGTAATCGACGCGACCGACTGCCGAGATGATCTTGCTGCCGACTATCGCACGCAGTCGAACGTACGGCCATTCGATCGCGCGACCACCAAGTCGGCGAATCGCTCGGCCCGCAAAAAAGTCATAAGCACAGAGACAAGAGACCGGATTCCCCGGCAAGAGGAACACTAACACGTTGTCGATATGGCCGATTCCGGTCGGACTCGAAGGCCGCATCGCGACTCCATGAATCGGCAACTGACCGACCTCGGCCAAAATACCCGGAGCGTGATCCTCCGCGCCGACACTCGATCCTCCAGAGACCAAGATGACATCGGCCCCCGGCTCGGTCATCGCAGATTTGATGACGTCGCGATCGTCGGCCAGCAACAGCAGCGATTCGATCTCGCCGCCGTCACGCTCAATCAACGCTCGCAGCGTGATCGAATTGGAATCGAAGATCTGAAATGCCGCTCGCGATTCGCCCGGCATCGCAAGCTCATTCCCGGTCGCGATCACGCGCACACGCGGACGCCGCATAACCGAGACTGACGACAATCCGATCGACGCCAAAAGCCCAACATCCTGCGGACGCAAGCGACGCCCGGCTTCTAAAATCGCTTGCCCGGCAACGACATCTTCCCCTTTGCGGCCGACGTTGCGTCCCGGTGCAACGGCAGTCGTGAACTCGACAAGCTCACCGACTTCGCGAGCGAACTCCGCAGGTAAAACAGCATCAGCACCGGACGGCAACGGAGCTCCCGTCATGATGCGCGTGGCTGTGCCTAACGCAACGTCACCGACAAACGGCTTGCCCGGCAACGATTGCCCGATGACTTGCAAGGTCAGCGGGTTGTAGTCTCCCGCTCCCGTTGTCTCGGCACCGCGTAACGCAAAGCCATCCATTGCCGATCGGTCGAACGGCGGGACATCAAGCTGTGCGATCACCCGCGACGCGAGCACTCGACCACATGCTTCGGCGAGCGGCACCGTTGTCGGCAACAATGCCTGCGTCTGTTGATCCAACCAGGCCCAAGCGTGTTCGACGGTCGCACGCTCGCGAAAGCCGCGCATTCGCACGTCGTCGAAGCCGCAGCAAGCATCGTGTGTTGGTTGCATGAGTTATTTACGCCAATCCGGCGAGTTGCAGCACGGCTGCGTAATCTTCGGGCCGATTCACATTGCGGAGCGATTGTAGCTCTGGATCAACACCCCGCAATTCGCCGACCGGAACCTCCACCGAGTCTGACTGCTGAATCAAGAACAGCGGTCGCAGTCGTTGCTTCTGCACGAGGTCGCGAACTCGGTCTACGAGCGATGTCCGATAAACCCCAGCGAGCGGATGATGAAACTCTCCCTCACACGGAACAGCAAGCTCATGATCGCCAAGCCGACGAATCATTTCCGTGATGAAGGTCGGTTGCAGCAGCGGGACGTCACACGATGAAACGTAAGCTGCCTCGATGCCGCACTCTTGCAACGCACGCAAGCCAATTTCGATGCCGGCTAGCGGTCCGAGATATTCTTGCTCGTCTCGTACAATGAGGACGTTGCTGGGCAAATCGGGCAACTCCTGATCGGTCGCCGCGACCACGACGATTGGGGAAACGACTTCGTTCAAAATGCGGACGACGCGCGGCAACATCAACTCCGAACCGAACGATAACGACAACTTTGGGCGGCCCATCCGCGAACTCTTGCCACCGCACAACACGATTCCGCCAATCATTTGAGTCACGTTCAACGGCCCCTTAGACTTCCGACATGAGCGACGAACCTTGGTACAAAGACGGATTGCAGTTTAGCTGCACGGGCTGCGGAAACTGCTGTACGGGACCAGCGGGTCACGTTTGGGTCTCCGAATCGGAAATTGCCCAGATCGCCGAACTACGAAACCAGTCTGTCGGGGAAATCCGAATTTTTCACACCCGCCTTGTCGGGGCGAGAACTTCATTGACCGAGTTCGCGAACGGCGACTGCACCTTCTTTGATCCGGCGACTCGCAAGTGCAGCGTCTATGCCGCTCGACCGACGCAGTGTCGCACTTGGCCCTTCTGGCGCAGCAACTTACGGAGTCCCGAAGCCTGGAAAAAAATCTGCGAAATCTGTCCCGGATCAGGTGAAGGAAACCTCGTTCCGCTGGAGCAGATTGAGGCTCAAGCAAGCGAGATTGAACTTTGATCCGTCCTGCTCGGCTCGGTAAACGTGAGCGACTTTGCCGATTTTGCGGATTGAACTGAAGTTGCCGACTGAGTTGAGCCGAAAACAAGGACTGAGGAAACTGCTTCGGTCGTCGATGCAGGTTGGTAGTCTCCCCGCAAAGTGAGTCTAGCCAGCGACTTGACACTAAATCGAGTTTGCTACTACTGTTGTGGCCTAACTCGGGGCTGAAGAGCCCGTTAAGTACGAACCGGCGACTCTTGGCAGGAGACTACCGTCGTGACCAAGAAAGAGATCGTAAAAACCATCTCGGACAAAATTGGGCTGACTCAGCTCAAGACGAAGGACATTGTTCAGCAAACCTTCGATGCGATTGTAGATACGTTGGTTGAGGAACGCCGAATTGAACTCCGAAATTTCGGAGTTTTTGAAGTGAAGAAGCGAGCCGCTCGCAAGGCGCGCAATCCCCGCACGGGTGAGCGAGTCGATGTGGCGGAGAAATACGTGGTCACATTCAAACCAGGCAAGGAGATGGAGGAAAAGGTTCGGTTGTTGGAACTCGCTGAGGCTGCAAAAGCCCGTAGCGAGGCCGCTCCGAGCAGTATTCCTTCGACGCAACTCCCGTAAGGGATTGACTTGCCGATTGGTTTGGGTCGTGAGGTTGGACCGTTACCGTACGTCGATGTCAGGGAGGACATCATGCGAAAATTGGTTTGTGTCGCACTGCTCTTGGTCACCGCTGCCGTTCAGGTCGGTTGTGTGATCCCGATGTACTCCTCCGACCCGGTCATTCGATCCCGCCAACTAATCTACCAGTCGGAAAATTTGCGGCAGATCAACGACATCTGGGAACGAATGTGGTTCCTCGACATGCCCGATACCGCGACACCGTTCCGCACGCATGGCGGTGTAATTTAGGAACGGCTGGCCAATCGCTTGAGCACTTCCGCGCCACGCTGCAATGTCCGATCGTCAGCCGCGTAGGAAATCCGGAAGTGAGTATCCTGCGAGCTGAAGACGTTGCCCGGAATGATCAACAGATCGTTCTGGATGGCTTCGGTCACGAACTCTGTTGCCGTTCCCCACGGAGCTTTCAAGAACAGATAAAACGCTCCGCCAGCCGGGGCGATTTCGTACAAGCCGCTTAATTCTGCGAGCATGAAGTCTCGCTTGCGACGGTACTCGGCCACGGAGTCGGTGATATCAACATCGAGTGCCGACAGTCCGGCCCACTGTACCGGATGTGGAGCACAGACGAACGAGAACTGCTGCAACTTAATCATCTGCTGCATCAAGCTTTCGGGGCCGTGCATCCAACCCAGTCGCCAGCCGGTCATCGAGTGGGACTTACTGAAACCGTCGATAACGATTGTCTGCGGGTTGAATTTCGCGGGGCTGATGAACGGCGCGTCGTAGCAGAACGAACGATAAATCTCGTCGCTGATGAAGGCGATGTCACGCTCGGCGGCGAGTTCCGCGAGGTCACGGAGTTCCTGTTCGCTGGCGACGTAGCCCGTCGGATTGCACGGGCTGTTGCAGAGAATGACCTTCGTGCGCGGCGTGATCGCGTCTTTGACCTTATTCACATCGAGTCGAAAGTCGGGATACGAACTGACCGGCACAATCTTGCCGCCCGCAACCGACGTCAGGTGCTTGTACATGACGAAGTAAGGGTCGAACGAAATGACCTCATCGCCCGGATTCACGAGCGCCAGAAGCGCGAGCATTAAGCCGCCGCTCGTGCCGCTCGTGACGAAAACCTTGCGATCAGACTGACCGAATTCTGCATCGACTTGGCTTTGCAACTTCGCCAGCAGCGGCGCGATCCCTTGCGATGGACTGTAGGCATTGCGTCCCGTATTGACCGCATCAAACAGAGCTTCTTTGATCGGCAGCGGTGTATCGAAGTGCGGTTGCCCGATGCTCAGATTAATCGGGTCTTTCATCTTCGCGGCAAGGTCAAACACCTTGCGAATTCCCGATGCATCAATCAAGTGCATTCGATCGGCGATCCAACGGTCAGACATGTCGTTCCTTTGATTGTGAGTCGATCAGACTTGCGCGTTGCACTACGAACTGTCAGTTTCCTGTCGGCGCACACATTGTGGCGTGAAGCTCCGCGTCGCGATTCACGACGCGGAGCTTCGTGCCACTTTGGCTGCGGCTTTGCCGCGCCATTCAGTCCCGTACATTGTTCAATTCTGTGGCGGCGGCGGCGGCGTTTCACCAGCAGGTTCGTGATTCTTCTTGGGAGCGGGCCACCAGCGCGGCGATGTCAGGCAGAGCGCGATGACACAGCCGCAGAAAATCCACGAGACGTAATGGTGTTTATGCCCTTGAATCCCCTGCCAATTGGCCGCAGGCCATTTGGTTTGGAACCACAACTCGACTCGAGGCCGCAGACCTTCGGGCACCCAACTGGGGACATCGTGGAGTTGCGCCTTCTCGTAAAGTTCGCTGATTGCTTCTTTATCTGAGGTGAGAGTCAGCAGCGCATCCCGCTGCGGTGGCGTCATCTGACCTGTGAACTCCAGCATCCCTTTGGGGCTAGGCTCACCCGTCATTCGTG
>JAYUFI010000218.1:0-17508 GCA_043738805.1 Planctomycetaceae bacterium
CCGCCGTCACCGCCGTTGATGCTGAAAGTCATCGCGGGCGGGCGGCGGGAGCAATCTCGGTCAGATCGCAGACGGGTTGAGCAACGCCAGCCTTGCGGACTCACACTCGCCGTTGAGCTGCGTGGCTCGCACATCGAACGCCTTTGACTCGGCCTGTAAGTTCGCGACTTCGATCTCCAGCCTCGCAATCTTTTCAAAGTCGGATGACTGACCGCGTGTCGTGTACTGCCGTAGCGCGTCCGACTTGTCCGCCATCCTGTGGTCGAGTTCCGACTTCTCACGCCGCAGTTCGTTCATTCGCTCTTCAGCATCTCGAACAGCCTGCAATGCAATCGGATCGTTCGCGGTCTCGACAAGTCGCCGTCTTGCTTCCGCACTGTCGGACATGGCCTGCGCCGCCGCGGCCTTCGCTCGCGTCATCGGCCACACTGTCGCTTCGTGTTTTTCTTCCAACGCGGCGAACGCGGCGACTTCCGATTCGATCTTTTTAGTGATCGCCGGATGCTCGGCTTCAGCCGTCGCACCGACCGCAACCAGCGCGGACCATGCCCGCCGTTGATTCAGCAGTTCGACGCCCTTTGCCAGATCGTCCGTTGATTTGCCAAGTCGGGCGAGCACGGTCAGCGTCTCATCAGGGTCGATCTCTTGGCCGTCGGCAACCGCGATGACGAGCGTCTGCCACTCGCTCGCGCCCTTGCGTTGAATCTCACCTTTTCGTTTTGTCAGTCGTTCCAAGAATTCTGAAATCATCGTTTTGCTTCCTTTCGTGAAGCGGGATCAAAATGAACCGTCTGGCCACTCAGCCAAATCGGAATTCCATTGGTCAAGAAACTGTTGCGGCGGCGGGATGGTCGGAATTGAAGTGACCGGCCAGCCGCTCAATCGCGACGGCTCATCACCGAGAGCGTTGCGATATTTCGAGGTCGAGCTGAGGCTGTAGAAGGTGGAGTCGATGACTTGCGGCGCGTAAATGTCCCAACCTCTTTTTTGCATTCGGTGAGTGATGTGCAGACACGCCCGAAGCCAATCGACCCCGTGGCCAACGCGAGGCGATGAGGAATAGAACGTCGCTTTCGTTGCGACGGACTCAACAAAAGCTTGCCGAACCATGTCGCTCATCGCTTTGTCGGACTCGTCGTCGTGGTCGAACAATCGGGGCGTGCAAACGACGTGTGCCAACTCATGTGTGCAGATCGAAATGAACCGCTCCGCCATCAAATCCCAACGGGCATCGCAGTCACGGCTGATGGTCGCATCGTCGATCAGCATTGTCGGAGCGGGGCCGTTCCACCTGGGGATGTACGATCGCAACCAGCGGTGAATCCTGGGCGAGTGCAGCCCCGCGAACTCGCCGCAGGTCGTCAAGTCGGTCTCGCTGACCATGACGACGTGAACGCGGTCCGCGCCGTTGATCTTCAAATCGGGGCGGAGCAAATCAGCGAACACGGTTTCGAGGCGGTCACGAAGTTCGCGGAATGGGTTGTTCATGTCGTGGGTCCATAAAAAAAAGATTTCGAGGCTCAGGATTTGGCGGGCGAGTTTTTTCTTTTCTTGCCCGCGTCGCGAGTTTTGAGTCGTCAAACTTTTTGTTTCGATTCATTAACACAAACAACACAACGGGGGTCGTTGTAAGTGGGTGGGGACGAAGGATCGGTCGGAAGTACCTTGACCGTGCCGGGGGGGCATCAGCCAGCGGCTCCACGTTTGCGGGCCTGCCCACGTCCTGCCGTGCCGATGGTCAACCAGCTTTGCGCACTGCCATCAGCGGCGATGCGGATACGCCATCCACAACGTCGGCATTGCCAACGGTCGCTGTCTTCAGGTCGCAGGTCAGGTGAAGAGCAAGCGGGGCAAGTCGGTTTGGCATTGATGATCGTGGTCATTGCTGTTGCTCCTGCTTTCGCATGTCTTCGCGTGCAAGAGTCTCTGCATCCTCACGACACAGTCCGCCATCGAATTGGCGAATCGCGGCTCGCTCTTCAAAGAGTTCTGTCAATCTCTGAGCGTCGGATTCCGGCATCGGGATCGAACTGCGACCAAGCACAAATCTCGACAGGATGCCGGTCATCGGGGCAGGTAGTGCCACGAGTGCCACGGTTGCCATGCCATTTCCATTGTGCGCCATACTCCCCTCCTCTGATTCTCTCATTCTCAATTCCTTCACCCGCGATAAGGCGCACAGTTGAAAAGACGTGGCAACCGTGGCACTCGTGGCAGTCATCACCGTGAAGCCAACCCGAAGTAACACATTGGACGATCAGAACCGATCAGTTTTTTCCTTCGTTCGATCAACGGAAACGCCCTGCGGACTTCGTGGCCGAACGAACTTGCCGACAACGGCAAGAAGCCGTTCGTCTTGGTCCATTCCACGTAGGGGCGATAGACGTCTTCACAAACAACCCATGATTCGGGGTCAAAGTGGAATCGCTCTTCAAGGAACAATCGGGCAGGGTTTGATTCCGCGCGATACTCGGCGAGAGCCGCTTCGCAGACGACCGACTTCGTGAAGTGGCCTTGCTGTTCCAGTTGCCAGAGTCCAGCGATAGCCCAAAGCAAGATGCCGGGGAGTTCGCCTTGATCTTGCCACCACTGCGGCGAGTCCATGCCGCGAACACGATCGCTTTCGGGAATCGTGATTCGCCACGGCATCAAGATCATGCGTCGCCACAAGCCGCCGGACTTGTCCGAAAAGCGGGGCCGATTGTTTGAGGCGAATATGAGCTTGGCTGTTGGCCTGGCGGTGACGGGGTCACGATGCTTGCGATCGAACTGGATGGGATCGCCGGTCGTATAAGCCTTCAGGATGCCTTCGGCGACACGGTCAATCTCGCCGACTTCGCTGGCGACGTTGGCCAGCTTGCCGATCGTCGTGTAAAGGCCGAAGCGTTCGCCGAACTGTTCCAGCGGGACAGACGAGACGTTGTCCGTTCCGAGCATCGCTGTGAGAACCGCACAAGCAACGCTCTTGCCGTTCGCGCCCTCCCCCTCGTGAAAAAGAAACTTGTGGGCCGATAGAGTCGGCGTCAGGCAGTACCCGTAGAACTGTTGCATGATGGCGATTCGTTCGTGGTCGCCTTCAAGGTTCCGATTCAATAACGCGAGCCACCTCGGGCAGTTCGCTTCGGCGTTGAATTCATAGGGCAGGACGTTGGTGGAAAAGAATCTTGGCGTGTGCGGAATCAGTACCTCGGTCTCGCCCGTGAGCAATGCTGCGATGTTGAGAATGCCGTTTTTCATCGGCCGCCAGTTGCCGCCAGTTGTGCCATCAAGCCACGTTGGCATTTCGCGATGGGAATTGACGTTTGTTTCGGCCTTGAGGCACAACATGACGTTCGTCACTGCGGTTTGTGTGAGCCGCCGATAGCTGGTGTCGAGATATTGAATTGTCTTTGCTTGCAGATCCGAATCAGCCTCTTCGCGGTAATGCGTCCCGGTCCACCAGAACCACGAGCCTCGGAATGAATGGAGCTTCTGTAATTCTTCGCGTCCTTCTTTGTGTGTTGCACAAGCCGTCACCATTCGGCGTGCCTCAGTCATTGCGTCGAGTTCGTTGCTGTCGCCTTTGGCGATGCCGGAATCAACGGCGGTCGGAGCTTCGGCCTTATTGATCAGCTTCCAGAATTCGTCAACGCCTTGCTGAACAAGAAAATCATCGAGTCCCATCTTCTCGCCGTTGGGACCATCGGGCAGACGCACAACGCGGACGATCGCACCGCGATTGATGAGCTGCGCGGCGAGGCGAGACTCGGCATCCAACACATTCGGATTCGAGGTGATGTCGGAATCGAAAACGATGAAGACTTTGCGACCGCGCCATTCGATCAGTTCCAAGTCCGGCAAGAGACGTTCGCGTTTGGCATCCTTCCAGCCGAATACGCCAACCAGTCCCAAACATGGAAAACCTGCTTGATCGGCGGCGAGTGATTTCTTTTCGCCTTCTGTGACGAGCAACATGGCGAGCGGATCTTTGATCGCTTTGACCGTGTTCGCGGGAATGTAGACTCGATTCGGTTGTTCGCGCGGACTCTCATATTTGACCAGCTTCCCCTTCGGATCTTTTCGCGGCGAATCTGGTTTGAATCGAGCATATCCATTCAGGTGACCGGCCGAATCGCGAAACCGAAACACGATGCCGGATGCCATGCGTTTGGGCATGGCGGGCCAATTTAGTATTTGTCGAAGCGCTGCATGACTGGTTTCCGATCGCACGCCGCTTGCTGCGATGGTCTCGTCAGTCAGGCCACT
Source organism: Planctomycetaceae bacterium (assembly GCA_043738805.1). GTDB lineage: Bacteria > Planctomycetota > Planctomycetia > Planctomycetales > Planctomycetaceae > SXKJ01. The sequence continues at coordinate 4,246 of JAYUFI010000218.1, forward strand.
CGCGCGAAGCTCGGCGAGGTGATGTCGCATCAAATCCGTTATCATGCTGTCGATCCTTCTGAAGCCCTTCGCACGCTTGACCGGCGATTCTGCGAACGGGCTTTTTTCGTGCGCGTTGGGGGCTAAAAGAATTCGACGACATGCCCGCTCTTGCGTCGGGGGCGTCGGGTGACGGGAGCTTGAGGTACGGCTGCGCGAGCCGCGTCGAACGCCTCAAGATCGGCGGGAGAGATTTTCCAGCGCGGGAGCTTGCTCGCTTGCGTGGCCATGTTCACGGCTCTGAGTTCGCCGGATTGAATGAAGCCGAGAACCTTCGAGACGTTCACGCCACGGCTTCGGGCGATATCCGAAGGGGCGAGATAAACCGCCAGTTGCGGTCTTGCGACTGCCATAGCCAAACCTCCACAAAAGTGATGCAACCAAGTCGGTCGTCATCATTCGTTTTGTGGTTTGGCACAGCTACGGATTGTTTTTGGCGTGACTATGCCAGTCGCCAGCGCGAACCTTTTCGGCGGTCGGTTTCAATTCGGGCGAGTACTTCCGGCGGCAGTTGTTTTCGCCATCGTTCGGGGCGGTCGTTTTCGCTGCCGTGCTTTGCTTTGTATTCGGGGTCGCTCATCCAATCGCCGAAGTCGATCAGAGCTTCGAGGTAGACCGCCGCATCGTACTTCAAGGCGATGGCGTTGCCGTCCTCAAGAACAATCTGCGGGTGATCGTCCGTCGTGACCTTAAGCTTGTTCGGTGGTGGAGGTCCGTTTTGGTCGGGCTGTTTCGGATTGAAAAACCGGAGAGACGCCTCTTCCTCAGCAGCAAGCCCGCGCCGCAGATAGTTCAATGCGGCGCTCTCTGGTAAGTAGTCACGCACCCGGTCGGCGGCCCGCTCACACTCATCTGCAAATCCCTCTCTGGTTTCGAGCATTGCAAAGCTACTTCCACCAGCTAGGTGGCAGACGGAATTGAGAGCCGACAAAACGACTTCGGCGACCCTAAGAATCGCTTCAATGTGCGTTTGTGTTTCGGTGCGGAAATTCAGCAATGCCGGAATCGGCTTGCGGTCGGGTAGCGAACGTAGAATATCGGTTTGCGACTCAAGATCAGCAAGAATCCAAGAAAAAACGTAATCAGTTACCGGTTTCAACTCTTGCCGCCGCCGCCACAAGGTTTCTGGAGTTTCACAGTACATCGGAATGGAATTACTGAATCGAGATGGAAAGCGAAGCCGTTCCAAAAAGCCGTCAAAGGTCCGCATCGTAAGGACAATTGTATGCAGGCACTCGGACGCATCTTGAAATGCCAGACTGACATCGCGCTGGATGTCTTTCATGTTGTCACCGTTCCGTTGGCGACTGTTCCAAATTGAAAACCTACGGGCAGGCTGGCGGAACTTCCAGCTTTTCGGGAGCTAACCTAGCCCGTGTGTGTCGCTTAAATCGCATCGACCACAATCCACTTTGGTTCGGTGTCGCGGGCTTTCTCGTTCCAAACAACGTCAGGAACAGCGGGACTAAATTCCCAACTGACGAGATAGGTTTGATCTGGTTGAAGGGTCGTCAAATTCCACTTTTCCGTCTGGTGCCACAATTCAATGAGAGACTTGTTGAGCACCCATACCCGAACATGGACGGATTGGCGTTTGGGCGAAGAGTTTTTCAGCGTGAGATTGCATCGTTTGTCCGTGAACTCAAGTCGGTGAATCACGCCGTGCTCAAGGAGCATTTCGCCCGTATTGAACTCAAGAATACTCCGCTTATCGCCCTTGGGCTGGTGATTGGAATAGAAGTTGTTTGGAGTCACGATTGCGGTTCTCCTGAAAAATGGAGTCTATCAGACCCCGTTTTCTTTGGTCTCGGATTTCTTCTTGGTCGGATTCGGCCAGAGCCAAGCGCGAACGTGATCGGCCACGGCCTTCAAACGGTCGTCGTCAATTCGCTCGCGATAGACCGCGCTCATGTCGTTCGATGCGGCAGCGTGGCCCATGATGGCATTGGTCGCAATCTGGTCTCGCGTTGCTCCCGCGACGGTCTCGAACGTGTGCCGGAGCGCGTAGAATGCCCGGCGGTCGCCTTGTAGCTCCAGCTTCTTGAGGATCTTCGCGAACTCCTGCGCGATGCCGTCGATGTTCGTTCCGTTCTCTCGGCATCGCACATAGGCCACACCTCGCATCGTGAGAAACAACCGCTTGGAGTCTGATTCGTCTTTCGGCTGTCGCCGCTTGGCAACGCACTCACGCAATGCGGCGACGGTCTCCGGCCAGAGCGGGCAGCGTCTCATCACGGCGGTCTTGGGGCGAGGGAACGTGAGCCAGCCGCCGTCCAGGTCGAGAGCCGTCAACGGGAGTGACGAGCAATCCGACTGGCCGAATCCGCAGTTGATGCCGAGCAGAATCATCGCCTTCAACGGCGGCTTGGCTTCGTCGAGTATCTTCCGCAGTTCATCGACTTCAAACATTCGCGCTGGCTTGGATTGTCGATCGGCACGGAGTAACCGCTTCGAGGGCATCTTGAACGACGGGCCGAACTTCACCGGCCGGTCGATCAGATCGCTTTCAAACGCGAACTTGAACACTGTCCGACTTTGGCGAATCCGGTTGCCCAACGTCACCAGCCCGACGCCCTTTGCGAACGAGTTTCGCAACTGTTCAAAGTCGGAGCTCCGCAGATCGTCCACTAATCGCTGCCGTCCAAGATAGCCGATGAGCAGTTCGCAAATTGCCTTGTAGTTGGTGAATGTGATTCGCGAGAGTTCTCCTGATTCGATGAGACTTTGCTTGAGGGTCAAGAACCGATTCGCCAAGTCTCGCATCGTCAGCCCACGGGTGTCACCGGGTGTCAGACGCGGGATTCTCCCCGCTTGCAGATCGTCCCGCTGGTCGAGATATTTCGCCAGCGCCGCTTGCGGATCAGACCACGGTCCGAAATAGTGCGTTCTGCCCCGAATCTTCTTGGCCCACCGCTTGGTGGCGTGCGGGAAAAGGGGGAAGTCTATGTAGGGTTTGGCGGGCTTTTTGTCGGTCATGTTTGGCCTCGCGGGTGTCAAAGCGGGTGTCAAACATCATATCGGCTTTCGCACTGATTTCAAATAGCCCGTGTTTCGTAGGCTTTGGGACCGTAGCTCAACGGTTAGAGCAGAGGACTCATAATCCTTTGGTTCTGGGTTCGAATCCCAGCGGTCCCATTCTTCACGCTCGTTGTCAGCCAATGACAGCGAGCGTTTTGCGTTGACGGCATCAGAAGTTGCGTCGAGCGTGTTCGCGAACGTCGTTTCGGGCGAAATGGACAGTAACGTGACAGCGGTTGACTGCGAATTCCTCGGAAAGTCAGAAGTTGGTGCAACCGTTGGTGCAACGAGATTCTCGGCACCCGCTGCCATACGTTGTTGATTTGGCGTTGGTTCCGTTGTGGTGGTCATCGTTGGCAGTGATTCGATTGCTCCTTGCACGTCCAACAATCGTGGGTCCGTGTAGACGTTCATCGTCAGGTCGATGCTCGAATGCCGCATCGCTGCTTGAGCCACTCTTGGCGAGACACCAGCCTTTGACAGATTCGTTCCGAAGGTATGTCGCAGGGCGTGAAAGTCCACGACACGGCCTCGGTCATCTTCTTTCGCAATGCCAGCGACGGCACGGTCTCGATTCAAGACCTTTGACAGTTCCGCTGAGAGGTTGAAGAGCTTTGTTGTCGGTGGGATGTTGGTTGACTCTCTCCGGCCCTCAAACGAGAGCACGTTGCTTTGGCAGCGAGAGTCGCTACCCAACTTCGCCACCCATTGCCGAAGTTCGTCGGCGACATCGCGGCGAAGCGGGATCGTGTTTCCTTGGCGGTTCTTTTCGTTAGCCGCTTTCAATCTGATGTGCGGGCAAGGTCCGTCGAGTTCCACTTGTCCGACCGACAGACTGGTGAGTTCGCCGAGTCGCATTCCCGTTGTCACGGCGACGGTGTAGGCCAATGCGCGTTCAATACCGAGCCGCTCTTGCTGTGCGAGGAATGCCGGGTTGTCTTTTAGCCGTTCCCGTGCAAGTTCGACTGCGGCGGGAAGTTCCTCGAACGTCAATGGCTTGAGCCTCCAAGTTGCACGGCTTCGCTTCTGGCGCGTTGTGGTATCTTGGTTCGATGCCTTGGTTGTTTCGCGACCGTACTCCGCCAGCGGTCTCAAGCGAGCTACGGCTAGCAGCTTGGCGAGTTCTGCCGCAGTGAATGCCCTTCGTTGTCGTCGTCGATCGGCTTTTTCGTCTGCTCGGTCGAGTTTCGTCAACGGGTTGAGCGGCAGCCGATCCCGCTTGACGCACCAATTGAGGAAGCTCCGCAGTGCCACCAAGTACGAATTGCGAGTCCGCGCCGCCATGCCCGCAGTCGTCTGCTGAGCGAGCCATCGTTCGACCGCTTCCGGACGGATTTCCGTCAACCGGCGGAAGCTCAAGTCGTCGATCAACCGCGTCACCATTCGCCCGGTCTTTTTGACATGATCCTTCGCCCGCCCCGCCGCTTTCAGGCTGGCGACATAACCGGCCAAGTGATCGGTCAACAGCGAGTGTTGATGCCCGGCCATCGTTTCTTCGGTTGCTGAAAGAATGCCCGACCGAACCTTCTCAGCCCGCTTCTCAAACTCACCGAGCACCGACCGCGCCGCCGTCTCGTCTTTGCACCCGGTCGAGACTTCGCGAATGAGACCACTCCCGTCCCGATACTTCGCCAGAAACGTCGGCGACTCCGTGACGATGCGTTCCGAGCCATCTCGCCCGATGGTCAGCTTCGCCGTTCGCGTCCGCTTGCCGGACTTCCAACGAGCGAAGCGTTGTCCCGATTTGCTGAAGAGTTCCGCGTCCGCCGGAAGCGGTCGCGTTGTCTGTTTCTTGAAGACGGTTCCCATCAATCGAATCCTTCAACGGAATCTTACTGACTGAATCCGAAGTTGCCTTGAGCAACAACGCCCACTTCAACTACGCGGGCGCGTGCGAAGCGAAATTCATCACGGAATTTTTCCCGTGCGATTGATTAGCTTGGCCGCTCAGTTCGCTTGATCGGCAGTCGTGGTTCGTGTGTTGGTCAGCCGCTTCAAGTCGGCCAACTGTTGCTCTTTGGTTTTTGATGGAACAGCAGGTGGGTCGGGTTCTCGATCTTCAACGGTGAGGCGTTCGACTAGCTTCGCTGATGCGATGTGCGGGCCGGTCGGTTTGGGAACATCTTGTTGCTCCAGTCGGCGGGTGATTGGTTCGCTTGCAGTGCTTGGTGACGTGAGGCAGCGAATCTGAGCCACGGGAATCGGTTCCGAATCGTAGCCCGCTCGCCCGTTGGCGACTTCAGTGATGCCAGCCAGGCGCTTCGTTTCGTCGGACGGCAGCTTGACCGAGTACAATGCTGAGTAGGTCGCGCAAAAGCGTTTTTCGAGCCAGTGCATTTGGTCAATCTCCGTGTCGCAGAGCACTGGCCAGCCGCCGAGTTCTCGGATCGTGGCGTTGATGGCCACGTCATCGAATGCTGGCGAGTCATACGCTCCGACTTTCGAGATGGCCCCACGCACGGCCTGCCATGCCAGCAACGGTCGATCCTTGGCATTGATTTGAGTCTCTGCCGCGCCCGACAGCTTTCGCAGTTCGTGAACGCTCGGCATGAATTGGCAATCGCGAATCGCCGCCATCACTCCGCGCTTCACCGCGTTGATATCCAAGTCGCTCAAGCCGAGTTCGTAAGTCCGCACGGTCATCGGCGTGATTTTCTGCCGCCACGCTTCGGCCAAGATCGTGACGCATTCGAGTATCTGTTCGGATCGTGATTTGTTCTCACTCATGGCTCCCTCCCCCAAACATTTCGAGATAGCGTTTGCCCGCAGCGAAGTTGCCACGTGGGTCATCTTGTTGAGCAGACCGCTGGCCGTTGCTCGGCGCGTTCGGTTCAAAGAGCCCTTGCCAGCCGTTGGCGATGCTGTGATTGATGGCAGCGATCGTGCGTTCGACTCCGTTCGCAGCCCACGTTGAAAGTTGCTTGGCTTCTTGCAGCGGCTTCATCGGCTTGCGCTTTTGCCGAAGATGTTCCTTCCACTCAGACCACGCTTGTTGAAACTCTGACGTGTCGAGTTCCGCAGGAATCGGGATCGGCTCTTGAGCCTTCTCAGAGTCTTTGACCTTCAAGGCATTGCTTGGCCGAACATCATCAGCGGCGATAGCCGCGCCTTTGTTTTCAGGATTAGGTTTAGGAATAGGTGTAGGTGAAGGAATAGGTAAGAAGGTTCCCCCTCTCGATACCCCTGTAGTTCCCCCGGTCGATCCCCCGCTCGACTCCCATTGAGGGATAACAAGCGGGGGATCAAGAGGGGGATCAAGACTCAAGCCTTCATCGACAGCAACGTCAGCGACAGCATCCAAGTCCGCTGGGATCGTGACTCGATACCGCCCAGGTCGATGTCGCCCACCGGGTTCATAGGCCAGCCAACCGGCGTCGATCAGCGATTGCCTTGCTCGGTCGAGTCGTTCCCACTTGGCGAAACCAACCAGCGGAAGCAACTGCTCATTCCAGAACGTAACCGGACCTCGATACCTCCGAGCATCCTCGGTCATCGCAATCACACTCAGCAGTGCCAGCCCCTCGGTTCCGCAGTGCTGAGCCAGCGCGGTCTTAATTGCCAGCCGCAACACTCGATTCGCGAAGTAAGCCGGACGCGGTGCCGACATCACGGAAGAGCCATCATCTTTTGCGGTCGTCATGCTCGGCCCTCCCCATCGAAGAGAACACGTTGGCGCGGTCGCGATGGAATTGAGCCGATCAGTTGTGTGACGGCGTCACGCATTTGTCGGGCGCGGTCGAGATCATTGGTATGAAATTGCTTGATACCTCTACCGTGTGCCATGCGACGTTTCGTGTGAGTCCATCCGCATGGACGAATCGCAGCCTCGCCCAACAGGCGCAAGAAGCCCAGCCCCCAAAGACTTTGGTGGATATGTGAAGGCAATTCGTAGAACTGATGCGCAATGTCACTGGTGACAGAACCACGATGACTCAATGCCGCATCAAGGATTGCACGTTGGACCAACGCAAACTCGACGGGATGGCGTTCGGAAATGGTCAGCTTGCGCGGTTTAGCGAGTTTCGGATTTCGTGAGTGCTGACGTGACGACTTGGCGATAGTACATTTTCGATCGCTTCGTTTCTTGGCCGGTTGCCCCCGGCCTTTTCTTTTGGATGTCATGCCCGCACCGCCTTTCGAGCGGTGCGGACGGGTTTGCATCCGCCGTTGATCCATGCGTCGATTTCGTCCAAATCCCAACGCCGCAGCGCGCCAATCTTGAAGCCCATCGGCATAGCCCCACGGTCTGCGTTTCGCATTACCGAACGAGGTGATTGCTTCGTGTATGCTGCCACTTCCTTCACGTCACCAAGACGGCGACGTTGCTCCGAACCAACACTTGCTTTGTCACTCATTTCACCGACTCCCTTGTTGTTGCTCACAGTCACCATGACGGCGAGGCATTGGGAGTTCAGCAATGACGATTGTGTTCCACACGAGGCGAATGGCGGTCTTTGGAGGACCACGGGGGACGCGCACCATCAATCGCGGCAATCAACTGTGTTTTCGCCTCGCTTTTGCGGACGGAAGTTTCTTGCGTCCCTTGGCGGTCAACCAATACCCGCCCTGATTACCATGCGACAGAGACTTCACAAAGCCACCGTTACGCAGTCGCCTCAGCCCGTCTTTTAGTTCCAAAGCAGTTTTCGACGGACTCATTTTCTCGCCGATTCGACTTGCTGGCTTGAGCGACTCTTGGTCGTCTGCTTTCAATTCCGACATCGCGACAAGAATTTTCGAGTCGGGAGCGTAAAACGGCTTCGCCCGCAATTCATTGGCGACAGTTGGGAGCGGTCGGATGTTCTTTTCCAGTCGCCTTCGGTTCGCTTTGCCGTCACCGACCGCCGCTTCGGTCGGTTGCTCCGGTGACTTCAATTGCGCATCGAGAAAACAAGCCGCTACCTCATAGACATCATTCAACCATGCAACTCGGCGTCTTGTTTCGGGATGACCAGGCTGTTCGTTGACTTCCCATTTCAGTCGCTTGTGCAAACGGCAGAATTCAAAGAGTGCTTTGATAAATTCTGAAGTCGGAATATCAGCTTCTGGCAGCAAAAGTTCTCCGCACGCGGAAGCGCGTTGCCAAAACCGCTTTTTTGCTAGGTCATAGCCGGAAAAGAACACGTCATAACAAGCCAAATCTACACCGTCTTCCGTCCAGCACTGATACCGACCGGAACAATCTCCGACTGGTTTCATCCACGTCGGCGGAATGCCCGCTTGCTCTAAGTGGGCGAAGTCTGGAATTCCTTGGGACCAGATTTTTAGTGGATATGGATGACCGGGAGTCTGGGCGAGAAACATCAGTGTCGCATTCTGGCCGGGCATCAAGATTCGATCACGACGGATTTTGTCGCGAATGGTTTCGATCTCTTTTCGACCGCGCGAACCTTGCAACAACGTCTCCCCTGTATTCATCGCCAAACCCCTGTTTCTGCGGGCCAGTCAACCGGACGGCTGCGAACCAGGAAGGCAGACCGTCCGACTGACCACTCGGACACGCGCCCGTCGGCAACGTGTCGCCCGATGGCGTGAAGCTACCGAAATCGGCTGGCCAATCAAGAACGGTTTTGATTTGGCGTCGATCCTGGCGAGGAGCTTCTTTCGGATCAGTCCGCTGAGACAATCCCCCGAATCGCGGGGAGCCTTGGTGAGCTTCCGAAGGGGAAGTCTCGCCATGCAAGGTGTCGCTCCGATGACAACTTCGATTATCTTGGGACATCCGGTTGAAGTCGCGGTCGGTGAGCGTCACTTCGCTGCGGAGTCCGACATCGTGGACCATCTCGACCGAATCAGCGGAAAGTTCGCGACGAGTTGGAACAGTGCTCCGGCCAAATTCTCTTGATCAGCAGTTTTTTCCCAAGGTCGAAAGTTGCCGATTGATCGGAGTGATGATCACGTCAAAGTTGCCACGTTTCCAATCTCACCTTAGACTGGCTTCAAGCTGGCGGATGAAACTCGGCTTCACGCCGTGTGAGCGATTGGGAATTCCCGGTAGCTCCTATATCCTCCGGCTATTTTTTTGCGCGGGTGTCGAGTGTCAGCGGTTTGGACTGCGTGTAGAAGACTCCGTAGCGAGCCGTTCGAGTGTCATCGACGTCCAAGACCAGTTTCGTTTGAGGCCAAATCAGCTTCACAAAACGGTCTTCGCCTCGTTCGTAGAAGCGCTGCAATGCCCACAGGAAATAGTCCACTGCTTGCAAGCCTGCGACTTCGTGTGAATTGCTGGGGATGATTTCAATGGGAGCCGTTCCCACAACACCCCAACGTTTGCGGAATTCATTCCGAGCCGCTTCCAACGCTTTCTCCAGTGCTTCGGTGCGATCTGACGCTCCACGTCGAGCAAAGTGGATAGTGTAGCCTGCCTCCTGATGAAGTCGCTCTTTGAAGAGTTGACTCACGCAGCGATCGTAGAGTTGGTTCGGATGATAGCGGTACTTGGGTTGCCGTTGGTTGTGCTCCAACACCTTTTCCGCGATGACGCGCTTGTCGCGCACGACGGCAAAGAACTGTACTTGGTGACGTAACAGCAATTTGAAAACCTGATGCCGGACTTCTGCCGGATCATCTTTGGCATGAAACGCGATGGCCGTCCGGCGTCGTTCCGGTTGCATAGAAGGGACACCACGAAAGTAAGGATCAGCCAGCAGTTCTGCGCGTAGTTCGGTGAATTCCTTTGCCAGCCGCTCCGGTTCGTCGATGTCCAACTTGCCGAGCATGAAATACTTCGAGCAACCGTCTGTCCCGACGATCAATTTGCCCCGCCCCGTGAACAGTGTCGCGTCACCCGCTTCGTCCACGAAGTAATACCGAACGCCGGGGTCCGGAGCGGCACTTTCTGTCATCGTGGTTTCCTTGATCATGGACTTCACGCGAATTGATTGGTGACTTCGCCGAGCATCATTGGAAGCCTTTTGGCATACGTGGCCATTGGCGTGGAGAGGGTGTCGATCTTAGCGACTTCAGCCATCACCTTTGGAGCAACCCTCACTGCGATTTGGACCGTCGTCGCTTGTGGCTGTTCGATTGTGCCTTTACGTTGGCTGACTCATCGTGTCGTTTCAAGACGACGTCCGACATCCGTTGTGAGTGCTCAACGAAGTGGGGGAACCATGCGGCGCTTCAGTTTGTTTTCGCTGTTCCAAGAGCGTGTCGCGCGGCGGGTGTGTCCGAGCCGCTGGTCCGCGCGTCGCCGAGCGTCGCGGCCTGCCTCTGGCGGATTGGCTGCTGTTGAGTCGCTCGAATCCCGCTGTCTGCTCGCCGCTGGCGACCTTGATCCGAGCTTCGGGGTTGCAGGCAGAGTACTTGGGCCATCCGGGGTCAACGGAAAAGTTGTGGTAGCCATCCAAGGCGATGGGAAAGTTGTTGTCGCAGATACCGTGGTGTTTGATGGCATGAACGCAGATTTCACGGTAACGCGATACAACGCTAACGGCAGTTTGGACACCACCTTTGGTGGCACCGGGAAAGTGGTCACGGATTTGGGCGATGCGGGCAATATCAGAAGTGTCGCGGTCCAGAGCGATGGCAAGATCGTCGTTGTTGGATATCGAACGGCTGGCTCACAGCCGGTTTTTGCTTTGGTGCGTTACAGCACGGACGGGAGTTTGGACGCAAGCTTTGGCGGAACGGGGATCGTCACGACCGCCATCGACTCCTATTCCGCAGCTGAAAGCATAGCGATTCAGGCGGACGGAAGAATTGTCGTCGCGGGCTGGCATCAAAACAGTACGCACGATCATTCCGGCTTTGCAATCGTTCGCTACAACAGCAACGGCTCGTTGGACACGTCATTCGATGGTGACGGCAAGCTGACGACAGACTTCGGAAACGCGAACGACGTTGCATACAACCTTGTCATTCAGACCGATGGCAAAATCGTCGCTTCTGGGGACCGGTTGGTCCGCTACAACGCCAACGGCAGTTTGGACACCAGCTTCGGCGGCACAGGCATCATTCGCCTTGAGGGAACGGCCACCAATCTTGCTTTAGAAAATGATGGAAAGATCGTCATTGCAGGGATGACATACGGTCCCGCACTTTTGCGGTACAACACAGACGGTAGCGTTGACGCTTCGTTTGACGGGCGAGGGATAAACGATGCTCCTATACCGTCAAGCATCGCAATTCAAAGTGATGGAAAAATCGTCATTGCAAGTGGTACCAATGGCGACTTCCTTCTGTACCGGATCAAAATGGATGGGAGCCTCGATTTTTCTTTCGGCACGCATGGGGCAGTGACCACAGATTTCGGGTTCACGTCCGATGGCCCAAGCAGCATGGCGTTGCAAAGCAATGGAAAACTCATAGTCGCGGGAATTTCATACAGCAACGCTTCGCAGATATTACGATTCGCGGTCGCTCGGTATTTCACTGATGAGCAGCCGCCAGTTTTTACCTCAGCAAATGTTGTGAATGCAGAAGAGAATCAAACAACCGTGCTGACTTTCACGGCCACTGATCCGGAAAGCCGCTTGCTGACCTACGGGATCACCGGTGGGGACGATCAAGCGAAGTTCTCGATCAACTCGTTCACGGGCGCGATGAGCTTTGTCGTTGCGCCGGACTTTGAAAATCCAACCGACTCGAATCACGACAACATCTACGAAGTCCAAGTCGCTGCCAGCGATGGAGCCAACCTTGTCCAACAGGCGATGGCCGTCACAGTGACCGACAAGAACGAGGCACCGACCATCACGTCGGCCAGTTCGGTGAACGTCGCGGAGAACGCGACCGCCGTGCTGACTGTTTCCGGCACCGATCCAGAGCACGGGGCTTTGACGTATTCACTGGCTGGCGGCGCGGACGACTCGCTGTTCTCGCTCAACCTCACGACGGGTGCGTTGGCCTTTCTGGCGGCTCCGAATTTCGAGTCGCCGCAAGACGCGGATCACAACAACGTCTATGACGTGCGAGTGTCGGTCAGCGATGGCACCAATGCCGTCACGCAGGACATTCACGTCACCGCGACCAACGTGGACGAGACTCCGTCGATCACTTCGGCGAATGCGGCGAGCGTTTTGGAAAACGCGACTGCCGTGATAATCGTTGCCGCCACTGACCCACAGCATGACTCGTTGAGTTTTTCGCTCAGTGGCGGGGCCGATCAGACGTTGTTCAACATCGACGCGGACAGCGGCGCGGTGTCGTTCAAGTCGGCACCGAATTTCGAGAACCCGACGGACGCGAATCACGACAACGTCTATTCGGTCCAAGTCCAAGTCAGCGACGGAACGAACCTCGTCACTCAGAACTTGAACATCACCGTGACCAACGTGGACGAATCGCCGACGATCACTTCCGCCAGCACGGCGAGCATCCCGGAAAACACGTCGTTCGTTTTCAACGTCACTGGCAGCGATCCTGATGGGCACTCACTGCTTTACGGCATCACCGGCGGGGCCGATCAATCAAAGTTCACGCTCAACTTTCTGACCGGCGCTTTGAGCTTTGTCTCGCCGCCCGATTTCGAGCATCCCACGGACGCCAATCACACAACATCTACGAAGTCCAAGTCGCTGTCAGCGATGGAACGCATCTCGTCACGCAAAACGTCAGCGTGACTGTGACGAACGTCAACGAGACGGTCGCGATCGCGCTGCCCGTGAGTAGCGGCACGCTCAAGACGTTGTTCTTGAACGGGCAGTTGCATCTCCGCAACAGCGCGGGGCGAGAACTGATGACTCCCGTCACGTTGTCGAGCGGGGCCGAAGTGCAATTCAACGGCTCCAATGCGGCGGATCGGCTGACGTTGGATCGGTCATGGTCACGCTTCACGGGCAGCCTCACGTTCAATGGCAACGGCGGCAACGATCAGCTTGACGCCCGCGCGGTCAGCCTCGACGTGCGGTTCAACGGCGGTGACGGCAACGACACGTTTCTTGGTGGCAGTGGCGACGACACCGCCGATGGCGGAGCAGGACTGGATAGCTTGTCGGGGAGCGACGGCTACGACTCGCTGATCGGTGGCGATGGCAACGACACGCTCACATGCAGCACCGGAGAAGACACCGCTTCCGGCGGCACGGGAACCGATTCGATCAGCGGTGGAGATGGCGATGACTCACTCAGTGGCGGCGATGGAAACGACACGCTCACTGGGGACGCAGGCAACGACACGATCACCGGCGACGCGGGAGCTGATTCCATCAACGGCGGTGACGACGACGATGTCCTGTTGGGGAACGCGGGCAACGACACGATCGA
>JAYUFI010000219.1:0-2494 GCA_043738805.1 Planctomycetaceae bacterium
TGTGGACCTCGGCATTTTCCGGGCGATCGCCACTCGCGCCGGCAGCGAAATCATCGGCGATTTCTAATTGCGTCAGGGTGGCATCAGTTCGACCGCTTCACGAATGCGGGCGATCATCCGGGCCGCGTACTTCTTGGAGTCTCACGCGATGAGGCGGCGAATCTCCCGCAGATCCTGCCGCGCCGTTTCGGTCCCTTCAATCGTCATCGCGGCTCGACTCCGCGAAGACCTCTTCGTGCGAGACAACTCGTCCCGCGTCGGCATCCGCGATCCCGGCCTCGATCTTCTGACGGACGTACAGCTCGGACATGATGTCGTCCCAAGTGCATTCGTCGGGGAGTTTGTTGAGCAGTTTCAAGGCCGCCTGTTTCGTGGGCATGTTCATTCCTTCCCTCTGTCAGAGTGAGCCGTAGAACCGTAGGGTGCGTGGAGTCTTCGGAACGCACCACGATGGTTGCCAACATTCCCGTCCCGGTGCGTTCCGAAGACTCCACGCACCCTACGTCACTCCTCCGTCAAAGGCAACTCCCCCGGCGGCCCGTCCCCTTTGGAGACGACCTCCCACAACGTGGAGTCTGAAGAATCAAGGAGCGAGTCGAGAGAAGTCGTCATGAATATCCTTCTGAAGTTGTGTCGTCGTGTAAGGTGGTACACTCGCGCCAAACTCAACGGTCATCGCGGTACTCGCCGTTCGAGTCGTAATGCCAGCAACTTGGAAAGCCAAATTCCCGCCAAATGAAGTCGATCGCGGGTCGCAATAACCGGCGGACTGTTTGCAAGTCATCGGCTTCGTCCGCGTTACGGACCACAATTGGATCTGCGACGATATCGCTATCGGGGAATGGCTTTCTACTTGCGTCCACATTTGAAGCGAATAACCAGTAGTCTCTCACTTCCAGCAACGAAATACAGATAGTCCATGGTAATGGCGCACTTAGCTTGCGAAGCGTTTCCAGAAACCGCTGTGTCGATACGAACAGCAAGGACTCCATCGTTGACGATGCGACGACTCGTTCCTTATTTGGATGAAAACTGGGGTCGAGAACAAATGTGTCAGAAGCAAGCACAACACCATCGTCTCGTAGTTCGGTAACCCCACAACGCTCACCGCGTATTTCCTTAGGTGAGATCACAGAACTTGCACGGACCTCGGGATTCCAGCCAACATTCCGTCCTTGCGATGGCGGTGGCACAAGTTGCCGCTGCAGTATTTCAGGTTCGATTCGCATCCCGGCTGCTGGAATAATTGAAATCGTGATTGCGCCGGCTCGACGAATTAGGCGGTGAAAGTTTCCGCCTCTGACCCGAGACTCGAATGACCGCCGGATTTCCGGCACTCGATCGACGTGGCTTCCAGCGGCTCGTGTCCCTTGCGAGAACACTGCTCGAATGGCCTCTTCAAACTGCTTGGACAGTTGTGTCTTGACCTCTCGTCTTGACGATGAATCTGGAGAAAGACTGTACGCAAGCGGAAAACGCCGGTGCTTGATGTCAAAAATCTGACTCGTGACCGGTCCGTAGTGTTCGTTCATTACACACAAGACTCGCTCGTATCCCATTGAACGGAATGCGTACCCAAGTTCAAAAAGCACATTCGGGTTCGAACAGTATCGCGGCTCACAAACGTCGTCCCCATCGCCTTCACGCACGCTGGTCGCGACATAGGTAAGGTCGCAGAGGAAGGCATCTGCCGAATCAATTTTCTCAAGGATCGTCGCCGGAATGTCACAGAGTCCGGGTACGCCGAGCGTGTCTTGATCGATCCGAACAATGTAAGGACTTGCAGGGTCATCGTTGATTCGTGTGGCAGCATCTGTCGCAGCCTCCTGAATCAGATACCGATTTCTGTTGCCGGGACGATCACTCTGCCACGCGTAGAAGACTACGAATTCAGGCTTAGCCGTGTTCATACGAATCTTTCTGAATTCCGATCATTCGTTGTCGTGCGTTGTAGAGTCGCTCGCATCCCGTCACGGCAGCATCGGGAACAGCGACTTCTTGTTGGCATCGGTCAGCGGGGAGCCGTACTCGCACGGTTCGAAGGCTTCGATGTAGCGGATTTTTCGACCTCGTTCCTCGCCGTAGGTTTGGATGACCAGATCGCGGTAACGGTCGGCGAGCGGGCCGTTGAACTGGCGGTAGACCTCGCGGATCGCTTCTCGCTGGGCGGCGGGTTCCGTCGGGAAGGAGTTCTCCTGACACATCGTCCACGGCATCCACTCGAAGAACTGGCAGCGATGGCAGACGAGTTGGTCGATGATCGTTTCAAACACCGGCTCGACATCGACGACGACGGTCGGCGCGAACGGGGCCGGACGCTGAAAGTGATCGGACAGGTAAGCGATGACCGGGTTGACTCGCAGCGCGGGAACCTCGGGGACGATGTGTGGGACGATCACCATGTAGGCCGCGTCGCAGACGAGTGTCGAGGTGGCGCGATGATCCGGGTGATAGTCGTTCGGCCGGTGAGTCAGAATCAAATCGGGCCGGTAGC
>JAYUFI010000220.1:0-2492 GCA_043738805.1 Planctomycetaceae bacterium
TGGCAGTTATCGAGACACTCGGCAATGAGCAGGATCGCGTCCGCTCCGGCCACGCGAGCTTCCAACACTTGATACCGATCGACGATGAAATCTTTCCGCAGCACCGGCAATGAGACCGCTTGTCGAATCGCGGTGAGATATTCCAAACGCCCTTGAAAGTATCGTTCGTCCGTCAGGCAACTGATGCAAGCGGCACCGCTCGCTGCGTAAGTCTTCGCAATCGCGATCGGATCGAAGTCCGCTCGAATCAACCCCGCCGACGGAGACGCCTTCTTGACTTCGGCAATCATCCCCACGCCGAACTTCTCCGCCGCGCCTTGCAACGCCGCCACAAAATCCCGTACGGGCGGAGCGTTCGGCAGTTGAGCCTGCAAACTCTCGAACGGCGCTCGCAGCTTGGCCTCAGCAATCTCAGTCCGCTTGTGAGCGACAATCTCATCTAAAACGTTCGGCACTGGAACACTCCGAGGATTCATTTTCTGTGACTGACGACTTCTTCGTTCGCGTTGTCTTATTGCAAGAAGAGATGTCGTGAGTTGAGGGCAACGTACCGACGCACTTTTCGGACAGCAACCCGGAGATGACGCTCCGGATGAGATCGAAAAGTGTCCCGGCGTGCTAAGTTGCCACGGCGTTACTCCATCTTGCGTTGACGGAGTATAAAATGTGCCTCTCCGTCCTTCCCAATGAACGTTTTCGAGTTGTCCGTCATGCGTCAGACTATTGGCCTGTTGATTCAGATTGCCGTACTCGCGTTGATGCCGCTGATCATTCTCTATCAATTGAACTTTGGCTTTCGGCTCATCGCGATGCCCATCTGCACGATGATTGGCATCGTTGTGTTTTGGATCGGCACGCGGCTGCGCGAGTCGAAATAAATTGCCCACCGGAATTCTTTTGAAGCGCGAGGATCGCTCGCGACTGGACCATGTGTCATGACGACCGATCACTTTGAAAGCGACGAACGGCAACGACTGCTCCGGCAATACGCGGAGATCGCTACGCTCGCAGGAGGCTTAGCGCACGAGATTAAGAATCCGCTCTCAACAATGAGCATGCTTTTGGAGTTGCTCGCTGAAGATCTGGGGGACACGGAATCACAACGCGAACGTCGCATGCTGACCAAAGTGCAGACCATTCAAAAAGAGTGCGGCCACTTGGAAGACATCCTGAATGCCTTTTTGAAGTTTGCTCGCGTGGGAGAATTGTCGCTCACGCCGACTGATCTGAATGAGGTCGTTTTGGAATTCATCGACTTCTTCCAGCCCGAAGCTCGCGAGCACGGCATTGAAATCAGCCCGCATCTGTCCGGTGATTTGCCTCCCGTCGCACTGGACCCTGCGTTGTTGCGGCAAGTTCTGTTGAACCTCGCGTTGAACGCGCAGCAAGCCATGCCGTCCGGAGGTTTGTTGGAACTGCAAACGTTCGCACGAGAGGGGCGAATCTTTTTAGCAGTGATCGACAACGGCCAAGGAATGGATGAAAAGACGCGATCGCGATTGTTTGAAGTCTTCTTCTCCACGAAGCCCAACGGCAACGGGCTCGGCTTGCCGACTGTGCGGAAAATCGTGGACGCTCACCGAGGAACGATCACTTGCGAAAGTGTTGTTGGCCGTGGGACGCGTTTCACAATCGCGCTGCCACCCGCATCGTGAACAGATCACAGTCCATCGGACAGCACGAACAGAATCGCGAAGACGGTTCCCATGAAGAGCACAATTTGGAAGAACAATCGCAGCGCGCGGTGCATGATGCGATCGGGCATTTCAAACCGGCTGGCGCTGTAAACCAAGCTGATCGCGATGGCCAGTGGCAGCAGATACCACAACACATTTTGAGTGGCGAGCAGCATGATTGGTCTCAGAGTTTCGGAGAATTGATTGCGAGTCTGAACGGCTGCGATAAGCGTCTGCCGTCTTCGAAAGTTGTCTTGAAAACAGTGAAGTCAATTCGATTTGGCGGCGACAACCGCTGTTCCTGATGCTGCGGGGACGTCGGCAGGCTCCGGCTTGTTCGTCGGCTGACCTTCCGATTCCGGTTGATCAACCTCATCACCATACCCGTAGGCTGGCCCCTCCAGGGCATCCCAGATCGCCAAGAGATTCAAGAGCCCCGCGACCCAAGTGAAGAGCAGTGCGATTTCAAAGCGCCGGCCCAAACGGCGATTGAGTTCTTGAACCGCGTCGTCTTCGAGAGGAACTTGATACCAATCAAAAAATGCCCGTGGAATCGTCCCTTCCAACTGGCCGGAAGGAGAATCGAATCCGTTCTTCGGCTCGATCACTCGACAACTCAATCGACGCTCAGAACTGGAGAACTCTTTGCCGCGATTCTTGCCATCGAGTTGCGAAGCCACGTTGCCACTGGCCAGCATTCGAGGTGCGAGTTCAATCGGACCAGCTAACGTCAATTCGACTTCGCGATGATCACCGGCTTCGAGAGTTCCTCGAAATTCACCGCGCACTTCAGGCCCAAATTGACCATCCTGCATA
>JAYUFI010000221.1:0-2491 GCA_043738805.1 Planctomycetaceae bacterium
GAAGGCGATCGCGAATCGGCTGTGGGCACATTACCTCAGTCGAGGTCTGGTCGAACCGATCGATGACATCCGAGTCACGAACCCCGCGACCAACGAGCCATTGATGGCTGCGTTAGAAGCTCATCTCAAAGAGGTCCGTTATGACCTGCGAGCCTTCACCCGCACGTTGCTGTTGTCGCGAGTTTATCAACTCAGTTCGACAACGAACCACGCGAATAAGGATGATCGCCAGCACTTTTCACACGCGCTGCCGAAGGCCATGCCGGCCGAAGTGCTGCTCGACGCGATCAGCCAAACGACCGGCGTTCCTGAAAAGTTCAATGGATGGCCCGAAGGAGTCCGTTCGATCCAGGTTTGGGACAACCGGATGCCGTCATACTTCTTCCGCATCTTCGGCCGCCCTGTTCGAGCCACCGTCTGCGAATGCGAACGGAGCAATGAACCGAGCATCTCGCAGGCGTTGCATTTGCTCAACTCCCCCGAAGTGAACGCCAAAATTGGCCACCGCAAAGGATTGGTCCGCCAACTTGCCGATTCGTCACGAACAGCCGACGAAATCACCGATGAAATCTATCTCGGAACGCTCGCCCGCTTCCCAACGGCAGACGAGCGACTCCTGATGAAACAAGCCTTTGAAGCCGCTGGTCCCAATCGCCATCAAGCGATCGAAGACATGTTGTGGACGCTCCTGAATACGAAAGAGTTCTTGTACAACAACTAATCGCAGGCGTAACCCGAACCCCTATCTTTAGGGAGAGCAACCGATGCTAAATTTTCAATTTCGCAACTCTGGCCATCGTTTTTGTGACGGAATCACTCGCCGACAATCGCTGCGTCTTGGAGCCACTGGCTTGTTTGGTGGTCTGACCTTGCCACAGTTGCTTCAAGCCGAAGAGGCCAGCAAAGGGAGCGAGCAGCAGCGGAACGCGAAGGCCAAGGCGTGCATCTTCATCTTTTTGGAAGGTGGTCCGCCGCAGCAGGACATGTGGGATCCAAAACCGGATGCCCCTCTTGAGATTCGGGGTCCATTTCAACCGATCTCCACCAAGATGCCGGGAGTGATCTTTACCGAGCACTGCAAAGAGTGCGCGAAGATCAATGACAAGTTCACTGTCGTGCGTAGTCACAGCCACAACGACAATGGCCATGCGACCGGCTACCACTACGTCATGACCGGCCGCCGACCGACCTTTGCGGACGGCGAGCATCCGATCCCGACGAATGAACTGTTTCCGTCGCTCGGATCGATCGTCGGACGCGAATTGGGTTCCAGTGGAACCGTGCCGGCCTACATCAACATGCCGCATCATATGTCGGCGGGTGGACCGGGCTTTTATGGGGCCGAGTACGCTCCGTTCGTGATTGAAGCGGACCCGAGCCAACCTGACTTCGAGGTCAAAGACCTCGGCCGTGTTGAAGGTCTTTCAGAACAACGGAGCGAATTGCGTCAGCGTTTGCTCGCGGGACTCGAACAACGCCGTCCACGCATCGGCCGAGCTGCCGCAATGAGCACGTACTACTCGAAGGCGTATGATCTCATCACGTCGCCCGCTGCTCGCAAGGCGTTTCACATTCAGTCGGAACCGATCGCTGTACGAGAGTCTTATGGAATGACTCAGATCGGTCAGTCCGCGTTGCTCGGACGTCGCTTGGTCGAGGCGGGATGCCGCTTCGTTGGTATCGACGGTCCCGGTTGGGACGTGCATTTTAACTGCTTCCCGAGCCTGCAAGGGGATCTGATTCCGCCTGCGGACAAGGCGTTCGCCGCGCTCATTATGGATCTTGAGCAGCGTGGTCTGCTCGACAGTACGTTGGTCGTGATGATGGGCGAGATGGGCCGCACTCCACGAGTCAACGCCCAAGCGGGCCGCGATCACTGGTCGATGGCCCAGTGCATCCTCTTCGCCGGTGGCGGAGTCAAGCCGGGCCAAATCATCGGCGAGACGGACAAACAAGCCGCCGCTCCGATTAGCGATCCGGTGAGTATCTCGGACCTGCTCCGCACGATTCACACTCTGCTCGGGATCGATTCAGACAAAGAATATCCGGACCCCTTGGGGCGACCTGTTCCAATCGTCAACGGCGGTAAGTTGATTCCGGGGTTGATCGCGTAGGACAGTGCCTCAACTGGTGAGCGAAGCGATTACGCGAGTCAAGCCGGAGGCTTGCCAGCCATTAGCCGGGGGTTGAGCGCAGCGACACCCCCGGAAAGCGAATTCTAAAATGATTCGACCCCAGCGGGGTCGCAGCGATGAGGTGCTGCCGACATGTCCTCGACCTACTTGAGCCTGCACTACCACATCATCTTCAGCACAAAAAACCGAACACCTTCGATCGCCGATTCATGGCGAACTCGGCTTCATGAATATCTCGGTGGCACGGTCAATGGTTTGGATGGGATTTCGCAAGGTATTGGTGGAGTCGATGACCACGTCCATTTGCTCGTTGGATTGAGGGGAACTACCAAGCTGTGCGACTTCATGCGAGAGTT
>JAYUFI010000222.1:0-2489 GCA_043738805.1 Planctomycetaceae bacterium
AACGTGGACAGTTGCCCGAGCGGCAATTGGCCCGCCGCGCGACAAGCCGCTTGCATCGGAGTACGCAAGAACGCGGGCAGTCGCTGAATTCGACGGGCAAGGCGACGAAGCAGGTCTTGCGGGATTGCAGTTTCGGACGCCTCGAAATACCTGCGATAGCCACAGAAGAGCTCATCGCCGCCGTCGCCGGACAAGGCCACGGTGACATCCCGCCGCGCGAGCTGGCTGACGAGAAACGTCGGAATCTGCGACGAATCGGCGAACGGTTCGTCAAACATCGTCGGCAGCCGGGGAATCACATCGCGCGCCTGCTGCGGCGTGACGTACAGCTCGGTGTGGTCCGTCTTCAAATGCGAGGCGACCCGCGCCGCAAACGGCGCTTCGTTGTAGGTCTCTTCGTCGAAGCCGATCGTAAACGTCTTCACCGGCCGCGACGACTGCTTCTGCATCAGGCTCACAACGAGCGACGAGTCGATGCCGCCGGAGAGAAACGCACCGAGTGGCACATCGGCAATCATCCGGCGGCCGACGGCATCAGTCAGCAATTCGTCGAGCGAACCCGTTGCGTCCTCGAACGAGCCGCGAAACGGCTTTTCGATTCCGTTCTGGCAGACGGAATCGAAACTCCAAAATGGAATTGGTTCGGGCAGTGAGGTCTCGTCGGCTCGAATCGTGAGAATCGTCCCCGGCAGCAGACTGCGAACACCGCGATAAATCGAATGAGGATGCGGGACGTAGCACCAGCGCAGGAACTGAGCCAGCGTGTCTCGGTCGATCTCTCCGACAAACGCGGGATGTGCGCGGAGTGCCTTCAACTCGGAACCGAACAACAGCGTCGAGCCGAACCGACCGTAGTACAGCGGCTTCTTGCCGAGTCGGTCGCGAATCAGCGTCAACTCGCGTTGCTTTCTGTCCCAAACGGCGATCGCGAACATGCCGAGGCAGCGCTGGATCGTGGCGACGATGCCCCATTCGGCAAAGCCTTCCAGCAGCACTTCCGTATCGGAATGGCCACGAAACGAGTGTCCCTTTGCGACAAGTTCCTTGCGGAGTTCGTCGTGGCTGTACACTTCGCCGTTGTAGGCGATCACGAACCGACCGCAGTGCGACGTCATCGGCTGATGACCGCTGGACGAGAGATCGACAACCGACAATCGCCGGTGCCCGAGAACGATTCCCGCCGCCGGATCGCACCAGTCGCCCGAGCCATCCGGGCCGCGTTGAAGCAGCGTCCCGGCCATTCGACGAACGAGACGATGCATCTCATCCGATGATTGATCGGTGGTTCGATTCAGAAATCCAGTCAGGCCGCACATGAGTAAGACGTGTTATTCGAGTTCAGACGAATGCGGGAGGTGCCGGATGAAAAACGTCGGGCAAGCCTCTGGCTTGCCCGTTTTCCAACAGATGTTACGGGCAAGTTCCAGCCAATGTTACGGGCAAGCGGGACGCTTACCCTGCGTTTTTCATCCGACAGTTAGGGAGCAAGTTTTTCGGACCGAAGGAATTCGGCCATCAGTAAAGCGGCTTTCCTCTGGCCGGTCGGATTGAAATGACCGTCTTGAACGTAGTAAAGCGGCTCGGCAGTCTGTCGCAGATCGTCCGTCATGTCGAGATACGGCACGTGCGATTTTTCAGCCCAGTCTTGCAGAGCGTGCTGGATGCGGCTCGAACCGGTCAGCCATGCCGGATCGACTTCATACCCAACGGATTCTGCGAAGTGATACGCGGCTTCATCGACTTGAAAAGCTCCCGGCACGGCGACCAGAACGAATTTGCCGTGATCGTGTTCGACCGCGTCGCGCAACAGATTCAAGTGACGCTCGGTCCGTGACCACGCCGGGTTGAAGAACGAATCGCCGGGTGACAGTGAAACGGCGAACCTCGCCGGATCGTAACACGCCGGAAAGATCTGCCAGTCGCTCAGCTCCCCGCGTTCAATCGCACGCCGCACCTCATGAGGAACACGCAGATAGCGTTCGCGAACGAGCACGGGATCGGCTCCGTTTTGCCGGGCAACGATATCGAGCGCGGCCAACAACTCCTGTTCACTTCGCGCGCCAAACCGCTGCTTGGCCTCGCGGTCCTGTTTTCGCATGGCCAACTCAAGGTACAGATTCGGACAGAGTGCATGGACGGTCCGCCGGACAAATCCATTCGGCCGCCACGCACGAAGCTCGCTGCGATCCTGTTCCTGAACAACCTCGCACAGATCGTTTCCCAGAAAATACACCAAGATCACCACGTCTGGATGGTACGGGCGACCAAGTAACTCATAGAGATCCAATTCGCGCACCGTGCTGGTGCCCGACCTGCCAAGATTGATGACTTGCACACCTTCGTCGCCAGATTTTCTTGGCGTCGGTTGGAGCGATCGTTGCAAATAAACGGTCATCGTCTCGTCGTCGGGAACCCCATATCCGGCCACGAATGAGTCGCCCAGAACCGCGATGCGAAACCTGCCGTCTGGATTCGCGAGGGGAATCTCG
>JAYUFI010000223.1:0-2487 GCA_043738805.1 Planctomycetaceae bacterium
CGTCGAAATGTACGAGACCAGCGGCCACTTCCCCTACTACCGCGATTCGCAGTTCGCCCCGATCTTCGGCCATGACGGCGGTCAACTGGTCGACTTCTGGATTCGCAAGCTTCGCGACGACGGTTTCTCCACCAACGAGGAGGCTCATCTGCTCGCCAGCGCGAAGCTGACCGGAGCCGACTTGTCCGACTTCCCGGCCAGCGGCTCGAACGAGCAGAAGATCGAATTCCTGCGGGTCTGGGAGAAACAGCAGGAACGCTACCTGCTCAAGCCGATGAACTGTCCGCATCACGCGATGATCTACAAGGCCCAGCCGCGCAGCTACCGCGACCTCCCCGTGCGGCTGGCCGAGTTCGGGACCGTCTACCGACACGAGCAGTCGGGCGAGTTGAACGGCATGCTGCGCGTCCGCGGCCTCACTCAGGACGACGCCCACTTGTTCTGTACTCCAGAGCAAGTCCATCAGGAGTTCAAGGACACTTTGGATCTGGTGAAATTCGTTCTCGGCAGCGTCGGCTTGGCCGACTACCGGGTTCAATTGTCGTGCCGCGATCCCAAGAACAAGGACAAGTACGTCGGCTCGGATGAGGACTGGGAGCTGGCTCAGAATTCTCTGCGCCAGGTGCTCCAGGAAAAGCAGATGTCGTTCGTTGAGTGCGAAGGAGAAGCGGCGTTTTACGGCCCGAAGACCGACTTTATGGTGCGAGACTGCATCGGCCGCGAATGGCAACTCGGTACCGTG
Source organism: Planctomycetaceae bacterium (assembly GCA_043738805.1). Classification (GTDB taxonomy): domain Bacteria; phylum Planctomycetota; class Planctomycetia; order Planctomycetales; family Planctomycetaceae; genus SXKJ01. The sequence goes on from JAYUFI010000223.1 coordinate 743, forward strand.
CAACTCGATTTCAATCTGCCCAAGCGATTCGAGCTTGAATACGTCGGAGCCGACAACCACACGCACCGCCCGGTCATGATCCACCGCGCGCCGTTCGGTTCGATGGAACGCTTCACCGGCATGCTGATCGAACACTTCGCGGGAGCGTTCCCGCTGTGGCTGGCTCCCGAACAGATCCGCGTGATGTCGATCAGCGACAAGTTCGAAGGCTACGCGAAACAGGTCGAAGCCAAGTTCCGCGCCGCTGGCTTCCGCGTAACGAGCGACCTCCGCGGCACCAAGATCAACGCCAAAGTCCGTGACGCGCAGGTCGAGTTGATCCCGTACATGCTGGTCGTCGGCGGCAAGGACCAGGAAAACAACACGGTCAGCGTCCGAGACCGCATCGACGGAGACCTCGGCGCGATGCCAATCGACGAAGCCATCTCCAAACTCCAACAAGAAGTCACCGAACGCCGCATCCGCCAAGTCAGCGAAAAGAAGTTCCAACAGTTCGACGAAGCGGGCGGGGAAGCGGCGAACGAGTATTGAGCTTGTGACTCGTTCTCCATGCCGAGCCATTCGCTGACTAACTGCGGCAGCAATCGGCCGACAAGGTTATGACAATGCAAAAGGCGGTCTTTCGGTCTCAAGTGAACATTGGATAGAATCATTGACGGGTTGAATTGTCCGCGTTCCTCCGCGTTCCTCCGGTTTCAAACGGTGCAAATTCCGTCGCCCTCGCTCGATTCAGGATTCATCCAAGTTCGCAATGGAACGGTGCAGTCATGAGAGTTTTCATCAGTCATTCGTCGTCGGACAAGAGTCTGGCACGCGGCGTTGCACAGGGACTGCTCGATCAAGGGCTGGACGTTTGGTTCGACGAGTGGGAGTTACAACCGGGTGGCAACTTCGCCAAAGAGATCGGCAAGGGGCAGGAATCCTCCGATGCGATGGTCGTGTTGGTTTCACCCGAAAGTATGCAATCGTGGCAGCGCGAGGAGATTCAATACGCGATCACAACGCCGCGATTTGAAGGAAAGCTGATTCCCGTCATGTCCAAACCGTCGCCCGATGTGCCCTGGATTCTGCAAACGCTGAACGTTGTTCGACCTGGCAGGACGGATGTCGAGACGACACGGCGGATCGTGGAAGCACTGCAACAGCCGACTGCAGGGTGACAGGGAATGCCACGCAAGAATCGTCGAGTTCCGTGCGAGGTGTTTCTGTCACACTCCAACCGAGACCACGTGTTTGCAAAGTGGTTGAAGAGCGAGTTGCAGCGGCACGGCGTTCCCGTGTGGTACAGCGAGTCTCACATCGTCGGAGCCCAGCAATGGCACGACGAAATTGGGCAGGCTCTGCAGCGCTGTGACTGGTTCCTGTTAATCCTGTCTCCGTCTAATCCTGTCTCCGTCTTCGATCCGGTCGATTTGGGTGAAACGGGAATTGCTCTTCGCGCTCGAAAATGCCCACTTCAACCAGCGCATCATCCCCGTCGTTTACCGTCCCTGCGACATAAAGAAGCTGTCGTGGACGCTGTCGAGCACGCAGCACGTTGATTTCACCCAGACCCGCACGACGGGCCTGACCGAGTTGCTCCGCATTTGGGGCCTCACGCCAATTTGAGAGGGCGGAATGGCCTGTCTTGGACCGCTGTGAACAAGTATTGAGCACGATTGAAAGCCGGGTCGAAAGCGTTCTTTCTCCGGAGCAGAACATGCCTGACCAACTTTCCGACGATGAGATCGAACAAGAAGCGACCG
>JAYUFI010000224.1:0-17427 GCA_043738805.1 Planctomycetaceae bacterium
TCAAAGACTTCGTGCGCTCTGTGACGTTGCAGATTTTGGAACCCGCGTGAGTTCCGCTTCAAAACGTAGCACCGGCGGCTCGCCGTGATGTCATCGTCAAACGCGGAGCAGGCGAGCCGCCTGCTCTACGTTTTTGATGTTTCATCGGACACGCGATCTCAGATGCCGGGAATATCGAGTTTTTCATCGGAAGCGATCTGCCGCAGCTTCTTGAGGCCGCGAGCTTCAAGCTGTCGCGCGCGTTCTTTCGTGACACCGAAACGATGTCCGACCTCCTCTAACGTTTGCGGTTCGGCTCCCGCACGGAGACCGAAGCGAAGCATCAGAATTTCTCGTTCGCGCGGTTCCAGGCGTTCCAGGATCTTCATCAGAATGTCATGCTGGGTCCGATTCTCTCGCTCAACTTGGAATTGGTTGGCTCGATCGTCGGATGAGAATTGGAAAACCTCTTCCGCTCCCGTCTTGAAGCGATCGTGCAGCGTGTACTCGGCTGGAATCGAGCGAGCGAAGTTCTTCATGATGGCCCATGAAGCATACGTAGAGAACTTGTTGCCGCGACTGAAGTCGAATTTCTCGATGGCTCGAATGAGTGACATGTTGCCATCGCTGACCATCTCGAAAAAGTTGGTGTTGGGCCGCACGTGCTTCTTGGCAATCGACACCACCAGCCGCAGATTGCTGCGAATCAAAAAGTTTTTGACGGTCAAACTCTCCTGCATCAGGCGTTCGATCTCTTGCATGACGCCGGCCCTCGGACGTTGCCGGTCAAGCGTCTTCCGCAATCGTTCCGCTTTGAACTTAAGGTAGTTCATCTTGCGGAAGTAATAGCCCTCCTCTTCGCGAGTCAACAACGGGAGTTGGTAGAGACTTTCGAGATACGGCGGAAGCCCAGCCGGCGGCGCATGAAGCTCCTCGAACTCGCGTGGAGGTGCGTCGCACAGAATGACTGCATCCGCATCGGCGACTTGGAACGACTCGTGTTCCATGAACTCGATCGGTTGATCGATCAACTGCTGTGCTCGCATCTCCGACAAGATGCGGTAGATGCTCGATCGAGTCCGTCGAAACCGCGTGACCAGTTTCTCCATCGAAACATTGAGTCGTGACAAGCGAAAAATTTCTCGCTTCTCTTCATCCGTGAGCGGATTCGTCGCGTTCGGAAAGACCGCGTTTTCTGGGTTTTGTTTGTCGTATTGCTTCAGCGTGTATCGCACGGTTTCCGGAGCGCGATCAAATTTCTTGGCCACTCGTCGAACGACTTCGGTCGGAGTCCCGCCCCACTTTGCTAAGCGGCGCGCCCAACGAATGATATCGAATCGCTCATCGTCGGAAAGTTGGCTGAAGCGGCTACCTCGCGCGACTTCTTCCCGGTGGCTCAGCACGAAACGCCGCAACGAAGATTCCAGAAAGCCAAGTTGCTTGCGACGTCCAACGATAAACCGTCGTGCGACAAGTCCGCGCTGACGCCAGCGAGTGACCGTCTTGGTCGAAACGTGATACCGGCTACTCACATCCTGCAACGAAAGGACCGGCTCGTTGACCATGTCTGTCGTCAGATTCATGCTGGCCGACAAGTCTTCGACAAAGCAATGCAGGTCGTGAATCGCCTCATCGCCGGTGAGTATCAAATTCGGATAACGATCCGGGCGATAGTTCGTCAGTCGATGACAAAGGTCGTCGTAACGACACGTCGAGTCGGGCGTGATCTCTTCGATGAGATGCTCAGCACGCTCGATCTGCTCCAACCGAACTGCCGCCGGAGTGAACCGGACTTGCTGGTCGGCGAGCTGCTTCAGAACGGGGTTCCTGTAGCGCGTCATGATGGTGATCTCCTTCCCTAGCCGCTGCAAAACTTACGCGGAATAAGACGGAGCGTGACTGAAAAAGTTCTGAAGATTACCGTGAATTTATTGAGACGCGTGACATCGTTCAGGCCGAAGGCATGATTCTTCTTGTCAGATTGTGGCGCGACGCGGAGCGTCGCGAATCACGACGCTCCGCGTCGTGCCGCACTACGCCTCAGCCGCGCTATTCGTGAATCACAGTCTTCGATGTCTCAACCTTCGTGACGGCTCCGCGCACTTTCACGAATCCAGAAATCCCGACAATCACCGCTGCCAGCAATACGATCACTCCCATCCATTTCGCACGTTGCTGTCGCATCTTTTCAAATGCTGCTGAGCGGCCCACCAACGCTGATGCGATGAAGAAGATCGCAAAGGCCAGCAGGATTTTGGTGCCGATCAACCCGTGATACAGGCCGTCCCCTTTGTGCTTCGGCAACGCTTGAATGAAGTTGTAGAAGCCGCTGAGGATAAAGAGCCCAATCCCGCCATGCACGACTCGCTTCCAGCGCGCGAGTAATCGTTGCCGCAGTTTATCATGCTCCGCTTGCGGGAGTTCGGCCGCAGCCGGCATCAGCACGAACCGCATAAAGACGGTCCCGCCCACCATCACAATCGCCGTCGCCACATGAATAAAACGGGAGAGGACATCAATTGCCAAGAGGTCGTTCATTGTTGCTGAGCACTCCAAGATTCGGTGATGAACAATTCCACCGAAGTTTGTTGTTGAGATTCTGAAAGTGTTTTTGACGTGCGGTTAAACCAAAGTGAACGACAGCGACCGGCCCTAAAAAATGCAAGACCCGGCTCCTTGCGGAGCCGGGTCTTGGGAACTCATCGAAGGATCAAGGAGATTCTTCATCAGAGCCGCCACAGGCGGTAGCGACCGCCGAGGCTGTTGGCCAAGAGCGATGGAAGAATCCGCCGGTCTTGGTTGGGGTGGCTGCCGAAACAGCCCGCCGGCCTTTAGGCGTAACCACCTCGTTGGCAACTGGGACTAACTGAATTCAAGAAGCACCTCCTTTCTCGTGTTGAACCAGACTCGGTGCAACCGGCTTGCCAGAAGACTCCGGTCGGCGGTGAGCCAGATCTTGGTCCCTCGGGCTGCGAGCCCGAACGATGCGGCGTATCGTGACAAAACTTTGACGTCCGACAAGAGGAATATCGGCATCTAACCAGAATTTCGCTTCGTGCGGTTCGTCACCGTCGGTGAAGCACGCTTCGAGGCGGCTTTTTTGCTGGGCAAGTCTCGCGGCTTTTTAACCGTCGGCTTCCGGTCTAAGCGAAACGCCGAAGACGCGGCCAAGATGGGATCGAGTTCTGTTGCCACCGAATATCGCAGAGTGACACGCACGAGTTCCGCGACCGATTCGGCAGACAGCTTCGCCATGATCGATGCCCGCTGATTGGAAACGGTGGACGCCGTGTTCCCGAAGATGTCCGCGATTTCGTTGCTCGACAATCCGTCAACGACCAAACTCAAGACCTCTTGTTCGCGCGAGGTCAGTTGCGAGAGCTTCTCGCCGAATTCAACCATTTCCACGCGTACTTTACGCGCATAATTCGCGGTCTGCATCGCTCGCGTGACGAGTTCGACAAGCGCCTTCTTGCTCGTAAATGGCTTCTCAACAAAGTCCACCGCTCCCAGCTTCATCGCTTGGACAGCAAAGCTGATCTTCTTGTGAGCGGTCATCGCAATCGTCGGCAGCAACCAGTGTCTCCGATTGAGTTCCTGCAATAACTCCAGGCCACCCATTTTCGGCATGACGATATCCAGCAGCAGGCAGCCTGTTTGATCTGGTTGAAACTGACTCAGAAAATCCGCCGCTGACTCAAAGGCCAGAACTGGGATCTCAACCGAGGTTAGCCAGCGACATGCCGTGTTCAGGAAATCGCGGTCATCATCCACGATAAAAACGGTTTGAGCAACGCTCATAAAACCTCAAGCATGCATGTTGCTACGACCCAATTCGTTGCAGCGCTTGCCACAACCAATCAGGAGAAAAGAAGACTGCTAGACTGGTGACAGCACAAACGGAAACGCCCACGAACGCGGGCACACCGGCGGTGCGCCGAGAGTCGTCTCGGCTGGGTTGCAGGTACATCACGCCAATCAGTCGCAAATAATACCAAGCCGCGATCGCCGCGTTTATGGCGAGACAGACCGCCAGCCGACGACCCAAATCGGTGCCGTGATTCCACGACGCAAAGAACAACGTCAATTTGCCGAGGAAGCCAGCAGTCGGAGGCAGGCCGGTCAAACCGAAGAGCAGCACCGTCGCCAGGAACGCGCCTGCCGGATGAGTCTTACTCAGCCCCGCAAGGTCTTCGGTTGTTTCCAACGGACGTTCGGCAGTCGAAAGACTCGCGATCAGCGCGAACACACCGAGCGTCGTGACGCCATAAATGCCGAGGTAAAACAACAACGCGGGAAGCCCACCGACATGAGTCGTCGAGACCACACTTCCATCTTCCCAAATCGCCGGAACAGTGACGGCAATCGACAGCCCCACCAGCATGTAGCCCGCGTGAGCGATGCTCGAATAGGCCAACAACCGTCGTAGGTTCTTCTGCAACAAAGCCAGCAGGTTCCCCACAAACATCGTCGCGATGGCCAACAAATAAATCATTCCACCGCTCTTATCACCGATGTTCCAGTACCCCGAATGAATCGCAGCCTCGACGGACGGCTGGCCGAGCACTCGCACGAGTGCGACGATGCCGGCCACTTTCGGAACAACGCTCAACACTGCCGCTGCCGAATTCGCCGTCCCTTGAAAAACGTCGGGTGCGTAAAAGTGAAACGGCACGGCGGTGACCCGAAACGCCAAACCCGCGACGATCGTCGCGATGCTCACCAACAACATCGCGGGCATCGGTTGCAGTTCGTTCGCTTCAAACGCCCGATGAATGGCGGTCAGGTTCGTTGTTCCGGCAGTTCCGTACAAAAAGCTGAAGCCGTACAGAACAAGCGCGGAAGAGAAGACGCTCAGCAAGAAATACTTCAGCGTCGCCTCTTGTCCTGAAGCATCTCGGCGTGCGACGTACAAGAAGACGTAGGTCGGAATGCTCACCAGTTCGAGCGCCAAGAACAGCACCACGATGTCGTTCGCCAGCGAAATCAAATTCGCGCCCGCCAGAATTAGCAGCAAACAAGCGTGCGATTCCGCCGAGTCTCGATCAGCCGTTTGGTTCCAATTGACCAAAACCAAAACCGCCCCCGTGACGAGCGTCATCATGCGGACGAACCACACGAGCGCATCCGACTGAAACGGAGCGAGATGACTTGCCTCAGCCACCGGAACCGGAGCCAGCCACAACCAGCCAGCAATCCCCAACGCCAGCAGCGACCAAATTCCCCAACGATGCCGCAAGCCGTTCGGAGCTTGCCCGCTCTCGCTGACAAGAAACGGACCGACCGCAAAATTCACAACCGCCGCTGCCAGCAGCACAACTTCAGGCAGAATCAAACCAATGGCGTTAGTGAGATGCTGAAACACGAGACACTCCGAAAACTCAAGGTAGGACGGGTATTCCTCCCCGTCAGTGATCAATTCAAAAATCGACGGGCACTGCTGCCCGTCCTAAGGAACTTCTATGTCTTGTTCACGCTTTACGATGACCGGACCTTCGATTGATGATCCGTGCGTTGTCGCGATCTCGGCCTTCGCCGCATCCGCTTGTGGATACAGTTTGACGACCGATCGCACATCGTTCGCGATCGTGTCTAACCACGGTTTCGGACTCACGCCGATCCACAAGCAGAGCACCATCAGCGGCCCGACCGCCAGCAGTTCGCGAATGTTGATGTCGTGAATCGGACCATGCGTGGAAGCGGGTTCCTTAAGCGGCCCGAAGAAGCCGCGTCGCAGCATGTCGAGCAGATACCACGCACCGAGCACCACGCCGGTCGCTCCAATCGCCGAGTACAACGGCTTGGCTTTGAACATGCCGATCAACGCCAACATTTCGCCCACGAAACCATTCAGACCCGGCAGCCCCGCACTCGCCATGCAAACGAAGACCATGCACACCGACAGCAGCGGCAAGCGAGTCGCCAAGCCACCCAGTTCGCTCAGTTCGCGCGTGTGGTAGCGGTCGTAAACCATCCCGACCAACAAGAACAACGCGCCGGTCGAAAGGCCGTGGTTGATCATCTGCATGACGCCGCCAGTGATCCCTTCGGAGTTCAACGCGAAGATTCCCAGCACACAAAAACCAAGGTGGCTCACTGAGCTATACGCGACCAGCTTTTTGATATCGCTTTGAGCCAGCGCGCCCAACGCACCGTAAACGATACCGATCACCGCCATCGTTCCGAAGACCGGCACGCCAACGCCAGCAACCGCGACCGGCAACAGCGGCAAACAAATCCGCAGAAATCCGTAAGTCCCCAGCTTCAACAAGACACCCGCCAACAACACGCTCCCCGCCGTCGGAGCTTCTGTATGAGCCAACGGCAACCACGTGTGAAACGGAAACAGCGGAACCTTGATGACAAAACCCGCCGACAACGCCAGCAGCAATCCAATCTGCCAGTTGTCCGGCAGCGGATGCTGTTGCAACGCGGCAGCGATATCGGGAATCGAAAAAGGAGTCGCGGTCAGCCCCTCTTGCATCACCTTCATCACGAGCGCGACCAAGCCCAGCAGCGTGATCATGCTGCCGGCCAACGTGTAGATGAAGAACCGATACGCCGCAAACTGCCGCTGTGAGCTGCCCCAAATCCCAACCAGGAAAAACAGCGGGATCAGCGTGAACTCGAAGAAGACATAGAACAGCAACAAGTCGAACGCCAGAAACGCACCCAACATCCCCGCCTCAAGCACGAGCAAACAAATGTAAAACTCGGTCGCCCGCTCTTGAATTGCTTCCCACGAGATGAGTACCGCCGAGACCGTCAGGATCGCCGTCAGCATCAGCATCAACACGCTGATGCCGTCCGCTCCGAGGTAGAACTCCAAACGAATCGGGATTCGCTGGATGACCGCTTCGCCCGGTTCGACGCCGATGCGACCTTCTTCGTCAACAACCTCTTTGATCGGAGCGCTGCTGACTTGCTGTTCGCCGAGCGTCATCCATGTCTGCCGCCATTCGATTCGCGGACGCACCGGGCTATCGGCGATGCTTTGGTTTTGCACCAACTCGATCCCACTACCGTGCGAGTGAATTCGCGAAAACAGCCCCACGGACAACGCCAACGTCCCGACCGCCGTTAGCAAGGCAATCCAGCGAGCAACCGCGCGATCGCCTCCTAACAAAGCAAGCAACAGAGCGGCCAACAGCGGCAGAACAATGATCGAAAGAAGCAACATGTTGATGTCTGATCTTTGAAATCTGAGATTTGAAAATTGCGATTTGAACCTCAGCCCGCCCACGCTCGCAGCATTTGAATCAAGAACACGACGAAACCTAGCAGCATGACCCACGCATAGTTCGACACAAACCCGTTCTGAATCGGTCGCACCAGCCGACCCACCGTCGCCGGAATCGAACCGATCAAATCGAGCAGCCCGTCGATCAAATACTTGTCGAACAGCGTGCAAAGCAACGCGACAACCTTAACCGGCTTCACGACCAAGTACGTGAAGAGTTCATCCAAGAAAAACTTGCCGAGCGACAGGCGATGCAACGGACGCAGTGTCGATTCCAGTTGAACCGGAACGTTCGGAGCGATCACGTACATCCAACGGGCCAACCCAAACGCCGATCCGAAGATCACACAACTCAAGCCCATCAGCATCCAGCTATGAGGATGATCGCCATGTTCCAAGACCGGCGATTGCCCCAACACATGGGCATAAATACCAGTCGGCCCCAACAGCAAACCGATCAACACCGAGAACGCCGCGAGCACATACAACGGGCCGGTCATCACCGGCGGAGACTCGTGCGGATGATGGGCCTCTTCCGGAAATTTCTCTTCGCCAAGGAACGTCATGTTGTAAGCGCGGAACGTATAAAACGCCGTCAAAAACGCGGTTACAACGGCCACTGCCAAGATCACGGTGAAGAACGTTTCGTGCCCGCCCGCTCTCGTTCCTTCAAACAGCGCGACCAGGATTTCATCTTTGCTCCAGAAGCCTGCCAGCAACGGACAACCCGCCAACGCCAACGAGCCGATCAAGAACGTTCTGTGTGTGTGCGGCATGACATGTCGCAAGCCGCTGAACCGCCGCATGTCGATCACGTCGCCCATCGCGTGCATCACGCTACCGGCTCCGAGGAACAGCAACGCTTTGAAGAACGCATGTGTGAAGAGATGGAACATCGCCGCTGAGACTGCGAACGTCGCCAGCTTGGGACTGACGCTCGCGGCCCCCAACGCCATGAACATGAATCCGAGTTGACTGACCGTCGAATACGCCAGCACACGTTTGAGGTCATACTGCGTGAGCGCCGTCAGTGCGGCGAGTAACGCAGTCGTCGCTCCGATCCCGCTGACAGCCATCTGAGCGGTCGGAGCGTGCATGAACAACGGCGTGCTCCGTGCAACCATGTAGACGCCCGCCGTCACCATCGTCGCCGCGTGAATCAACGCCGACACCGGCGTCGGACCTTCCATCGCGTCCGGCAACCAGACATGCAGCGGGAACTGAGCCGACTTGCCCATTGCCCCCACGAACAACAGCAAACAGATCGTCGTAAAGACAGTCGGATCACTCTTCGCGACTTCCGGAACCTTCGCAAAGACCTCTGCGAAATCGACCGTCCCGAACGTCTTCCAGATCAGGAAGATGCCCATGATGAAACCGAAGTCGCCGATGCGATTCACGACAAACGCTTTGCGAGCCGCCGCCGCTGCACTCGGACGTTGGAACCAAAAGCCGATCAGCAGATAACTACAAAGACCGACCGCCTCCCAAAACATGAACAGCGTCAAGTAGTTGTTCGCCAACACCAACATGCTCATCGAAAACACGAACAACGCGAACGCTGCGAAGAACCGAGGATATCCCGGATCGCCGTGCATGTAACCGCTCGCGTAGATCGACACGAGAAAGCTGACGAACGTCACCGTTAGCAGCATCAACGCGGTCATCGCATCGACTTGCACATCCACTCGCACGACCAAGTTGTCCGTGATCGACCACTCAAAACCCGGAGCGGACAGCAGCGGTTTCGCTTCCGAGTGAGTACTACCGGCAGCCTGCTCGTGCTGTGCTAGGAGAGCCGACATCGGCAACATCGTGGAATCCGGTTTCAACGAACCAGGCGACACCAGAAACATTACATTGAGAAATCCGGCAATCGCCGTCGAAATCGCCAACGCGGCCACGCACGGGATGTGACTTCGTCCTCGCAACAGCGCCTTGCCGAACAAGGCGATGAAGAGGCTCGCGATCAGCGGTGCTCCAGGAATCAGCCAGAGCAGAGCCGGCGTGAGTTCAGACACGATGGAAGTCTCCTCGATTTATTATTTTTGCACACGTCATGCTTGCGGCGTCTTGACCAATGTTGGCCGCCGTCCAGCAGGGGTCAGATGCGGGAATTCTTGAGCAGGAGCGGCTGTCGGGACGGCAGGTTCTTCTTCGTGCGAAGACTCGATATCCGCTTCGCCCAAGTGGCTCCAAAAATTGACGTCGAGCGATTTCGTCCGATGGTACAACGTCAGGATCAACGCCAACGCGATCCCCGCTTCACAAGCGGCCACCGTCAGGATAAACGCCGTGAAGGCTTGCCCCTGAAAGTTCTGATGAAAATTAGAAAACGCCACGAGGTTCAACGACACCCCGTGCAACATCAACTCGGCGGACAACATCATCGTGATCAGGTTTCGCCGAGTCATAAACCCGATGATCCCCAACACAAACAAGATGCTGCCAACGACGAGATAATTCGTCAGAACGATCATTTTCAAACTCCCACAATCAGTCGCTCTACGTAGCCATCACGCTCCGCGTGATGAGCCGAACGTCACACGATCCACTTCGCAACCAAGACCATTCACGATCAGAATTGATACAACCTTCGGCTCGTCACTCGGAGCGTGACGGCTACGTAAACACACCACACTACAACTTCCCGCTCGATCGCTTCGGCGCGATGATGATGGCTCCGATCGAAGCGACCAACAACAACGTGCCAGCCAATTCGACCGCAAACAGATAATCCCCAAACAGCGAACGACCCAGCCCCCGCATCGTGCCAAACGTTTCTGGCGTTGACTCACTGGTTGACTGCGGTGGCTTCACGTCATCAACCGGTACAGGTTGCGTTGCCGTGGGCATGACCCCTCCGCCAAAACTACTCCGAGCTTCAGCCGGTTGCTCAGCCGGCTTTGGTTCCGTAACGACGACTACCCGTTGCGGAGCCAGCGAAACAAATCCTGTCTTCGGCTCATCGTTCGTGGCCGACTTATCAGCGACCGCTTGCGGAGGCGTGATCGCGAAGAGCAATGCGCCCAACAGGACAAAGCCCGTGAAAGCAATGATTCCCGGCTGCCGCGCGTTTTGATCGTAGTTCGTCTTTCCCGCCTGCTGAGCCAACATCAGCACGAACAGAAATGTCACGATGATCGCCCCGGCGTAAACGATGACCGTTGCCGAGGCCAAGAACGGAGCCGATTGCAACAGGAACAATCCGCAGACACTCAGTGTGACCAGAGCGAACCATAAGGCCGAGTAAGCCGGGTTCCGATTCGTGATCATCAACGCGGCGGAGATCACTGCCGCGCCAGAGAACAAGCAGAACAAAGCGTCTTGCACCAACGCACCCGTCGGTCGCAACACCGTCCCACCGAGCAAGCCCAACGCGGCCAGTCCGATCAGTGAGCCGACCAGTCTTGATCGACACTCCCCCTTCGGCATGAGCAAGCCGATCGCCAATGCTCCCAAAATCATCGGCAGAGCAAGCTGCCAATGTGCCGTCAGCCACTGCACGCTGTTGTTCATAATCTCGATGAAGTCTTTCGTCTGACGACGAGGATGATTTTTGAGCGACAAATCTCTGCGAAAACTCACCGTCTTTAGTGGAGAAAAAGCCGTGATTGTCCGCAAAACCTCAGCCATCTGGCCGCATGAAGGGGGGTACTGTAGCCCCCACTTCGCGCGATGGGAATGAACCCGGAAGTCACTTTCCCGCAAGTCAAAAGCCCCGTGCGAACAATGATTTTCTGAGCGATTCAGTCAGTCGATGTTGAACATGCTGGCTGAGTATTTCGACTGCCTTTTGTCCGGTGAGTCGATCACCCGCTGGACTGAGCCGGCGCGCGAGCTACTCCACTCGTTGAATCTGATTGGGTTGATTCAGGCTACGGGATACCTCGAAAGAAAAACTTCGAGGTGCGCGCAAGCGTGGCTCCTCGGAGGTCAATTCGGGGCTACTTGCTCAACTGGGCAATTTTCAACGCAAAGGCGCAGAGATCCGCAAAGATCCGCAAAGGGTTGTGGTAATCAATTCCTCCAATTCGTTTTGAATCTCGAAGTCGATCATCCCTGAATTCTTTGCGAACCTTTGCGTTGAAAAGGCGTCTCTCAAAATGCTCAGTTTGAGTCCTTAACTTGGGGGATGCGTTGTCGCCACTGCGGCAATCACGGCGAACTTTTTCGCTGGCCTCCTTGAGTTTCTGAATGGTCTGGCGACATCATTCTCAATCGTTCTTCAGTGACGTTGAGTGACGTCTTGAAGCCGCTCCACGCAAAGCTCCGTCAGGAAAGATCGCGTTATGATCCGCACGCTGCTGCTCGTCGTCCTTGCGTTGTCTTTCATGACCAGCAACCGCCACGACGTCTTTGCTGCGCCTCCGACTGACTACGGTCCGTCCGATCCCGGCTTGCGGCTGGAATTGCTCGACAGTTCTCCGGACGAGTCGTTTCTGTCACTTCGCTGCGATGGCCTGGGCCGGCTGTTTGTCGGAGGGCGCGAGGCGGTCTTTCGCTACGACCCAGACGACAAAGGAGGCTACAAGCCGCGCGTCGAGTTATTCCGCTTCCCGCCGCACTCGTGGGCGTATGACCTCGAACTGCGCGGCCCGGACCTTTACGTGCTGACGATGAGCGCGCTCTACGTTTTTCCGGATGGAGCAATCAAGACCGAGGGACTCAAGCCGAAGCGTCTGCTGTGGGGCGTTCCCGCCGGGCACGTTCATCAATGCTTTCACGGCTTGGCCTGGGGGCCGGAGGGCGATTTGTACGTCTCGATGGGCGACCCGTTGTGGTACTACGGCGACTTCGATCGACCGGACCACTGGGGGCATTGGTCGTTCTTTACTCCCGATGCGAAGCAGCCGAACGGTTGGCAACGGCATCCTTACAACGGTGTGGGAGCAGTGTTTCGCATTCGCCCGGACGGTACGGGATTTCAAACGGTCGCGACCGGGCTGCGGAACAGTTGCGGGCTCGTCTTCGACAGCAACTTCAATCTCTTCACGAACGACAACGATCACGAAGGCTTGCCGCACGCCTACGTGCCAGGCCGACTGAATCATGTCGTACCGCACGCGTACTTCTCGTGGCCGCGCGGTTGGATGCCGCACATCACTCCCGAACGAGCCGACTTGCTCGACACGATGACGACCGGTCTTGGCCGAGCGGTCCCGGTCGGCCAGTCGTACTACGACGACGCCTTCCTCGGCGAGCAGTATCGCAACAATCTTTTGGTCGCCCGCTGGTGTACCCGAGCCGTCACGCGGTATCCGCTCACCCCCGCCGGAGCGACGTTTCATTGCGAAGAGAAACCGCTGATCGTCGGCAAAGACCTCGCTCGCCCGGTCGGTGTGACGGTCGGTCGCGGCGGCCGCATCTTCGTGACGGTCTCGTTCATGGCCAACAACGAAGGGTCGCCGATCTACCGCAGCGAAGTCGCGATGCTCACCAAGAAAGATGATCCGCCAACGCATCCGTTTGAGGCGTTCGATGTGCTGAAAGCGACGAACGATCAACTGCAAAGTCGCTTGGCGAACGAATCATGGTCGCAGCGATATCTCGCATTTGTGGAACTCACTCGACGCGGCTCTGTTGCCGACGGCTCAGGACCGCACGCAGTCAATCGCCCAACGATAGGGCGTAAACCTCTCGAACAATCGGCCGAACAGCGACAACTGTCAAAGTTATTGGCGCTCTTCGACAAGACCGGAGCACTTCCAGCAGAAATCATCACCTCCGCTCGTAGCGACGATCGCTACCTTCGACACGTCGCCGCGCAACTCATGGCCGAACGGCTCAACGCGAGCGAACTCAAACCGCTGGCGAACTCGGACGACGTGAAGACCCGCTTGGCCGCCGTGCTCGCGAGCGGCTTTCGGTTGACGTTGCCGAAGGTCGATCAAGTCCTCGATGAGTCGATGCCGCTGGCCCAGTGGCGGAATCCGGAGGAGGCGTACCTCATTCAATACGCCGACGAGAAAGAAAAAACCGATCTGCGGAAGTTCGGTCGCGCCGGGACGTACACAGTCGCCGAACATTGGAAGGCCCAGAAGAAACATACCGACGATCAAGAGCAGCTCTTCGCGTTGCTGGCCGCTCGATTGGATGACCAAGAGGAATCGGTTCGGTTGCAGGCGGCGCACTTCTTGTTGATGCTCAACGATCCGCGCTCCGAGCCGAAGGTGCAGAGCGTGCGGCGGAAGAACGAGCAGGGAAAGCTGCAACTCGCCGACCTGATCAATCCCGATAAGGCGTGGGTCGCGGGGCCGTTCCCCGATGGCGGAAAAGATTTTGAAACCGTTCACGCACCTGAACGAGGTCCGATCGACTTGTCGGCTCAGCACGCAGTTGGTGAGCGGTTCGTGCACTGGAAGCAGATGCCACGTGGGCCGCGGTTCTTCAACTTCCACGAAGCGTTCGGTGATGTGAATGACTCGTCGAGCTACGCTTTCTTCCGTCTCGAAAGCCCGCGCAAGCAACAGGCGATGCTGCTGGTCGGCAGCGACGACGGGATCAAAGTCTGGCACAACGGCCGCGTCGTCCACACGAACGACATCTCGCGCGCCGCCCTGCCGCTGCAAGACATCGTCTACTTGGATCTCGAACCGGGAAGCAACGACATCCTCTTCCGAGTCCGCAATCTCACCGGCGAATCGGGCCTCTACATTCATTATCGAACGCTCGACAAGATCCCGGTGACGCTGCCTGAGCCGGTCAGCCCCGGCTCGCTGACCGAACGACTCAAGAACGCAACAACCTCCGGCAACGTGCCCGTCGATCCGAAATTCCTGGCCGTGAATTGGCTCGAAGCGGTGAGGACCGGCGACATCGCTCGCGGCAAGAAACTCTTTTCCGCTGAGGGACTCGGTTGCGCGAAGTGCCATGCGATCCGAGCCGATCAACCCGTCACCGGTGGACCGAGTCTGGCCGAAACTGCCAAGCGATTCACGATCCCGCATCTGGTCGAATCGGTCCTCGCCCCCAGCCGCATGGTCTCGCCGGTCTTCAAGGCGACGTTGGTCATCACGAAAGATGGAAAACAATCCTCCGGCCTGGTCATCGGCGAAACTGGCGAGAAACTCGAACTGCTACTACCGGACGCGAAACGAGTCACGTTCGCGAAGTCCGACATCGAA
Source organism: Planctomycetaceae bacterium (assembly GCA_043738805.1). Lineage (GTDB taxonomy): Bacteria > Planctomycetota > Planctomycetia > Planctomycetales > Planctomycetaceae > SXKJ01. The sequence goes on from JAYUFI010000224.1 coordinate 14,347, forward strand.
GAAACCAAACTGCAAGATCTTTCCCCGATGCCCGCCGGCCTGGTGAAGCAGCCCGAAGAACTTCGCGACCTGCTGGCGTTCTTACTGAGCGAACAAGAAAAGTAACCACTCACCCCACCGAGCTTGCCTCGGTGGCATGCGGGCTTTTGCACTACTTCGACCGAGTCGTGTGACGTTGCGTTGTGCAAAAGCCCTATTCCACCGAGACGAGCTCGGTGGGGGAATTGAATGCCGTCGGATGCACATCGCGATTATCACTGCCGGTGGAGCGGGAATGTTTTGTGGGTCGTGCATGCACGACAACACGTGGGCTCGCGCGTTGATGGCTCGCGGGGCCGAGGTCTCGCTGATCCCGACTTACACGCCGATCCGTGTCGATGAGGAAAACGTCAGCGACTCGCGCGTCTTCTTCGGCGGGATCAACGTCTATCTCTCGTCGCGGTGGAGTTGGTGGCAAGCGATTCCCGGCTTTCTCAAACACTGGCTGGATCACCCGGCGATCATTCGCTGGGCAACGAGCAAAGCAATCAGCAATGACGCGAAACAACTCGGCCAACTGACACTCGATATGCTGGCCGGTGAGTCCGGGCCGCAGCGCGAGCAAGTGGAAGAACTGGCCAAGTTCATCGGCGAGCAGTTGAAGCCGGATGTCGTCGTCTTCAGCAACGCGCTCTTGGCCGGAGCGGTCAAGCGAATCAAACAACTCTTCCCTGGCCCGGTGCTGTGTGTGTTGCAAGGGGACGACATCTTTCTCGACTCGCTCCCCGACTTGCATCGCGAGCCGGTCCTGCAAGCTTTGCGAGACCGCGCTCGCGATTTCGACGGCTTCATCACGCACAGCCGCTACTACGTCGAGCACATGCAAGCGATGTTGTTTCCCAACGTCGGGCAGGTTTCCAACCTGCCCGTGCCTCAAGGGCAGGTTGAACCCCTGCCCCACTTCCATGTCCTGCCACTTGGCATCGACCTGACCAGTCACGACGGAATGCCGCGCCCGGCCGGAGATCCATTCACCGTCGGCTACTTCGCGCGTCTTTGTCCGGAGAAGGGACTGCACCTTCTGGTCGAAGCGTTTGCTCGGTTGCACGCGAAGTACCCGCGCACGCGGCTGCGAGTCGGCGGCTACTTGGGAGAGCGGGACAGGCAGTACTTTGAGTACGTCAGTTCGCAGGCCGCTCGGCTCGGTTCGGCGTTCGAGTTCGTCGGCAGTCCGGCGTCACAGTCCGAGAAGGTCGAGTTCCTGAGGTCGCTGGATGTGCTCAGCGTCCCGACGGTCTATCGCGAGCCGAAAGGTCTCTCGATCCTTGAAGCCTTGGCGAACGGCGTCCCGGTGGTGCAACCCGCTCATGGAGCGTTCCCGGAACTGCTGGAGGCCACGCAAGGCGGCCTGCTGTTCGAGCCGGGAAACCTCGACGACTTGGTCGCGAAATGGGAATCGCTGCTGTTGAATCCCGACGAACGATTGCGACTCGCGATCACCGGTCAGCAACGTGTGCGTGAGACATTCTCACTGGATCCAATGGCCGACAAAACTCTGCGGTTATTCTCGTCATTGGTACGTTAGCAATTTGGAATTGATGGCGAATGAAAACCTCACGGAAGAGATGTCGAGGGAGAGTGATTCCCGGACCTGGTTGCTATTGTTGATCTGAAGTCGTGATTACACTCCGCACCCTTCGGATTTAACCGGCATCACCTGACGATTTTTTCGACGTCGAGGGACACTCATGCAAACGAGACGAGATATTTTGACGTGGCTTTGCGCTGGTACTTTTGGCCTACTCGCTTTGATCGGGTCGGTCGCTTCGGCGCAGGACAAGCCGCTGATTCCCGATAAAAATTTGGAGACAGCGATCAAGGCCGAATTGAAAAAGAAAGCGGAAGAGCCGCTGAAGGAAGAAGACCTCAAGAATGTCTATTTTCTCGAAGCCAAGAAGAAAGAGATTGCCGATCTCACCGGTTTGGAGAAGTGCCCAAACTTGGCGCTGATCAATCTCTCTGGCAACAAAGTCACGAACGTTGCACCGTTGGCTGGCTTGAGCAATTTGCAATCGCTCGATCTTTCCAAGAATCAAATCGCCGACATCGGGCCGCTCGCGAAGCTGGAAAAATTGCAGTACTTGCAACTCGAAGAAAACCAGATTGAGAAGGTTGAGGCACTCATCGGATTGAAGAAACTGGCTTCGCTCTATCTGACCAAGAACAAGATTGCGTCGGTCGAACCGCTCGCCGGATTGGAAAAGCTCGCTTCGCTGTACCTCGGTCACAACCAAATCGAAGACATCGGACATCTCAAGGGATTGAAGTGGGTCAACAATCTCGATCTGCGGAACAACAAGATCAAAGACCTGACCGCATTGGCCGGATACACTGAGTTGCGATACACGTTCATCAGTGGAAATCAAATCGCCGATCTCGCTCCGTTGCTGGCCGCAGCAAAAGCTGATGTCGCTGGTCAACAACGATTCGCTCCGTACTGGAAGCTGTACCTCACCGAAAATCCACTGAGCGATGCGGCGAAAGTTCAGGTCGAAGAGTTGAGGAAGCTCGGCGTTCGCATCGACCCCAAGTAGTCGCGTCGCTGGCGTCTCTCGCACCGTCCAAAGAGACCGGTGAGAGCGAGCTACACTTGCCACATGATTTGTTCGAAGTCGGCAGGGGGTACGATGAGGTCGATCGTCGTTTCGCGCGGGGCTCGGTCAGTGCTTTGACCGTTGCTGAAAGCTTCCACGAAAAACTGAATTGTGTCGCCCGATTGAACGCCGAGATCAGTGAAGCTCGCCGCCAGTTCGAAGACTTGTTCAACAGCCGCTTTGCATTCAAGGGCCGTCCGTTTCTTGCCATCCTTAAACAGCGACACCGTGAGCTCGTCTCCCGTTGAGAATCCCGTGATCGAGAGTTCCAAGACTGTTGGCTGAGCGAAGCGGATGCGAAGATCGTCGATGTTCGCGAGGTCTCTCGACGCTCGCTTGTCGGTATCAATCCGCAGGAAAAAACGCCCCTCGTCGAAGCCGATATGAATGCGGCGGATCAAGCTGTCGGTTACTTGAGCCATCGTGCCACGTTCGCTGCCAGCGATGT
>JAYUFI010000225.1:0-6519 GCA_043738805.1 Planctomycetaceae bacterium
GTGTCCAATTCACAATCAGGTCCAAGAGACTGGACACGGATTGCACGGACGACACGGAAATACAGACGGCTTCGCAGCAGACTCCGAACACCGTGATAGTTCACTGACAAACTACGGCAGTAATCGCTTCGAGTTCCGGTCACGGAGTGACCGGTCTACTTTGTTGTTGACCTGTCCTGACCGCGAGCCTCGTGACTGTGCCGTTCGAGTCGCAACTCGAGGGTGAACGCCACAAGGCTCGCGGTCGGCCCGGCCCCGACGGCCCAAGGAAATTGGCATCGGGGCCGATCCAAGGTCGGCATTACGCTGGGAGGTCCACAGCCTCAGGCAGCGCGATTTGTTCGGGCAAATGCACCTTGTGGTAGCGATTGCCGCGAGTGTCATAAAAGTAGATGTCGTTGTGATCGCTGGCCCAGACTGCTCCCAAACGGACTTGTCGCGGACCTTGAACGGAAAATTGAAAGCCGCAAACTTTGCCCTGCTTCACGAGCGGAGCTTGTCGCAGTTTCGATTGTTCCAGCAGCAAGTTTTCTTTCTGGCAAAGCGTGGTCTGAACGAACGACCGCAACTCATCAATCGTGCGAATGCCAGGGACAATATCACTCATGGTGTCTGTGTTCGGAGTAGGCCGATCCGTCGGAACTTCGTGAAGTGTTTTTCTATTCGTCGTTGTGATGGACACGCCGAATTATTTGACGCCAGCGGCGTGGGCGTCGCGGTTAAGCGTGTCCTTCACAGTGGTCTGTCGGCGGAGAGAACTATCGACCGCCACGCGCCGAAGCTGCGTTCAGAGAACGGCTCGTCATCGAATCGTCATGGCAGGTGTTGACCGCACGATACGACCCAGCGGCGGAACCGTTCTCGCTGGAATTTTTCCAGCGGCGATGAATCCGCGCCGCGAGCAAACTCGCTACCATGCCGCCCCTTTGCAGGGATTTCTGAAGTTCCGACAGCTTTGCTTATTGAAGGAGACATCTCGTGCCCATCATCGCCCATGAAACGCTGACAAACTTTGCCGTCCAATTGCTCTCTGCCGGAGGCGCTGATGCCGAAGAGGCTGCGATCGTCGCCGATAGTCTGGTTCAGGCAAACCTGCGCGGGCATGACTCGCACGGAGTCATGCGAATTCCGTTTTATTTGCAGAATGTCAAAAGCGGCCGGCTCCATGCTGGGTCTCGGCTGACGATCGTTCGCGAAGCGGCGAGTGTGCTCGTGACCGACGGATCATGGGGATTCGGACAAGTGCTGGCCCGCGACCTGACGAATCGCCTGATCGAGAAAGCGGCGACAACCGGCATCGCTTGCGGTTCACTGCGACAGTCCGCTCACATCGGACGTTTGGGTGAATATGCGGAGATGGCTGCCGCGAAAGAGATGGCCGCGATCATCATGGCCAACACACACGGAGCCGCTCCGCGAGTGGCTCCTGTTGGTGGCAAGCGACCTCGCTTGGGAACGAATCCGCTCTGTATCGGCATGCCCCGTCCGGATGGTGCCCCGTTTGTGCTCGACTTTGGAACGAGTGCAACCGCCGAAGGAAAGGTCCGCGTCAAACACATCGCCGGTCAACAGATTCCGCTCGGCTGGGTGCTTGATCCCGATGGCAAGCCGACGACAAATCCGGGCGCACTTTACGGCGATCCTCCGGGCACAATTCTGCCGATGGGCGGCGATCAAGCTTACAAAGGTTTCGGCTTGGCCTTCATGATCGAAACATTGTGTGGCGGCCTTTCCGGCGGCCCGTGTGCTGCGCCGAATCCGCCTCCGCCACTGGGCAACGAAGCAGTCTTCATCGTCATTGATCCGAAGTTATTCTCCGGCATCGAGCACCTCCTCAAAGAGATCACGGGACTCGAAGACTATGTGCGCGGAGTACCGCTGATCGACGGCGTGAAAGAAGTAACGCTCCCCGGCGATCCCGAACGCCGAGTCCTCGCTGATCGTTCCGCGAACGGCATCCCGCTCGATGAGGGCAACTGGCAGGCACTCTTGAAAGCGGCTGGCGAGTTGAGCGTGACGGCTCCGACGTTGTGAGCAACCACAGTTATGGCTGAGTTGTTTAACCGCACGCCGCAGGCACACGCGTTTTCAGCGACGCACTTTTCAAAACGCGCGTGCCCGCAGCGTGCGGTTAAACGATTGCCTTATGCTCGCGTGCGGCATCGTTAGTCAGAGTCGCAAACTCTTCAACCAGCGCGGCGGCGAATTCGGGATCGTTGATATGCCGTGCGATGCGTTTGATGCAACGCTGTTCGGTTTGTTGCAGCGATCGTTCGAGTTCCTCGAACAACGCGTCATCGGCGGCGGGATCATGAAACGGTTGGCCGGGAGCGTCGATCGTGGAAATCCCAAGTGCTGGAATCAGCAGTGTCAGCGGTGCGGTTGAGCGATTGAGCTTGTCGGCGATCCAGCGTGCGAACTGACGATTCTCGTCCGGTGTTGTTCGCATCAACGTCACGTGAGCGTTGTGGACGTGTAGCTTGCGATCGGCGAATTGCGGAGGGACGGTTTCTTTCGCTCCGAAGTTGACCATGTCGAGTGCCCCGACGCTCAACACATACGGAATCCGTGCGGCGAGAATTGCCTCGAAGCGCTGAGCTCCACAGGGCAAAACTCCGCCGACGACCTGATCGGCGACAGCGGTGGTCGTGACGTCGATGACTCCTTGAATCAAGCCGCTGCGCACGAGGTTTTCCATCGCTCGGTCCCCCGATCCCGTCGCGTGAAAGACCAAACAATCGTAGCCGCGCGGTTCAAGTGTCCGGCGCACCGCTTCGACGCACGGCGTCGTGACCCCGAACATCGTCATGCCCAGTGTCGGCTTCTCATCGGTCGGCGGCAGCGGGTTGCGAGCCATCCCGGCGATCGCCGCGGCCGCGTTCGCGAGCACTCGGCGAGAGACGGAATTGATCCCGGCGACATCGACCACCGAGTACATCATCGTGATGTCGCTGCAATCGACATACGGCCCGACATTGCCGCTGGCCATCGTGCTGACCATTAGTTTCGGAACACCGACCGGCAGTGCCCTCATCGCCGGAGTGATCAACGCGGTCCCGCCGCCGCCGCCGATCCCGATGACTCCTGCGAGTCGCCTCGCTGCGCACTCACCTTTGAGAAACTCGACCAGCGCTCGCGACATCGCGGTGACGGCTTCGCCTCGATCTGCGTTGCCGAGCAAATTCTCAGTCGGCAGGCTCGCTGCGACCTGCTGCCGCGACACGTCGGGGACAACCGTGGGCGAGTCCTTCGTGCCAACATCGACCGTCACGACATCAACGCCACACGCGCGAATTCGTTCGGAAACAAACGCGATCTCGACGCCCTTGGTGTCCATCGTGGCAACAGCATAAACACGCGGCGGCATGTCGATTCCTCTCGTTTGCTCACTGACACAACCGTCATCGCTCCGCGTGACGAGCCGAACTCGTGTTTCGGCGACGATTTGTCGCTCGGCTCATCACACTCCGTGTTTGGGCCGGGGACAAGGGTAACAGCCGTTTGGAGACATGAGTAACAGGTTGGGAGGGGATGATGGCCGATGAAGACGCATGTGCCGGCCGATCATTCGTTGTGGAAGCGCGGGAGTTGAGTGAGATGATGAAGTCATGAAGTGGCGTTCGCGGCCTGTTGAAGCGGTTTGGGCGATCATGTATTGCGACGTGGCTTTCCGCGAGCCGACATCGTCATGTCGGCAACTGACGTGAGTGGTGTCGATGGGGAGCCGTCACCGTCGGTTTGACCGGATGATCTCGACGTTGGACAATCTTTGCTGGTAACGCGTTGACGACTCAGGAAAAGGTTTCACTCGTGCTCAACAGGTTTGTTGCTTCGGTGATTTGTGGCGTTGGTCTTTGCAGTCTGATGTGTGCCGCCGCACAGGGGCAAGGTGCGGCACCGGTCGCTAAGCCAAACGTCGTCGTGATCCTCGCTGACGATCTGGGCTTCTCGGACGTCGGTTGTTACGGCGGCGAGATTTCGACGCCGGTGCTGGATGGGTTGGCGAAGAACGGGTTGCGTTTCACGCAGTTTTATAACACGGCACGATGCTGGCCATCGCGAGCGGCATTGTTAACGGGATATTACGCGCAGCAAGTGCGACGCGATGGGTTCCCAGGCGTGAAGGGAGGCGGCTCGCAGGGAGCTCGACCGGCGTGGGCGAGGTTGCTGCCGGATATGCTCAAACCGTTGGGGTATCGCTCGTATCATTCGGGCAAGTGGCATGTGGACGGAGCGCGGCTGGCGGGCGGGTTCGATCGGTCTTACAGCGTTGAGGACCACAATCATTTTTTCTCCGTGAGAGATCATCTTGAAGATGACCGGAAGCTGCCGCCGGTCGATCCAGTCAAACCGCATTACGTCACGACGGCGATTGCCGATCATGCTCTGAAATGCCTGAAGGATCACGCCGAGCAACACGCCGGTCAGCCGTTCTTTTCGTTCGTGGCTTTCACATCGCCGCACTTTCCGTTGCAGGCACTGCCGGAGGATATCGCTCGGTACGCGGCGAAGTATCGCAGCGGTTGGGATGTCGCGCGGCAGGCTCGGTGGGAGCGGATGACGGCGATGAAGTTGCTCACGTGCGGCTTGTCGGCAACGGAGCGTGACGTCGGGCCGCCTTATCATTTCGCGGATGCGTTGGAAAAGCTGGGAGCGAGTGAGGTCAATCGCCCGCTGCCGTGGGGAGAACTCAGTGGCTCGCAGCGCGACTTTCAAGCGGCGAAGATGGCGATTCATGCCGCGATGGTCGATCGCATGGACCGCGAGATCGGACGACTGGTCGAGCAACTTCGAGCGATGAACGCGCTCGACAACACGCTGATCCTCTTCTGCTCCGACAACGGGGCGAGTGCCGAGATCATGGTCCGCGGCGACGGCCACGATCCGGCGGCTGCTCCCGGTTCGGCGGCTAGTTACTTGTGTCTCGGCCCTGGATGGTCGAGCGTCTCGAACACGCCATTCCGCCGTCACAAGACGTGGGTGCATGAAGGAGGGATCTCGACGCCGCTGATTGTGCATTGGCCGCGCGGGGTCTCGGCTCGCGGCGAACTGCGGCATAATCCCGGCCACTTGATTGATGTTGTGCCGACGATCCTCGAAGCGACTGGTGGCAAACGGTTCGAGACTTGGGAAGGGAAACCCGTTCCCGCAGCACCCGGCAAGAGTTTGATTGCCACGTTCGCGAAAGATAGCAGCATCACTCGTGAGTACCTCTGGTGGTTACACGAAGGGAACCGAGCGATCCGAGTCGGCGATTGGAAACTCGTGGCCGCTGGAGCAAAGAGTGCGTGGGAACTGTATGACTTGAGCAGCGATCGAGCCGAATCGAAGGACTTGGCCGAGTCCATGCCGCAGAAGCGACAAGAACTCGAACAACTTTGGACCACGACCACCGATGCCTTTCAAAAGCTAGCAACCAGCGACTCGCCCGCCGCTCGATAGCGGGTGAAACAAGTTCGTAGTTCCGCCTTCAGGCGGCACGATCTTCGAGCACCGCCTGAAGGCGGAACTACGAACGAACAGCCACAGGAGTGAGAGAATGCGTTTTGTAATGCAGGTGCTGTTTGCGTCTCTGTGCATGGCGACGGCGCTCGCGGCGGAGGCTGCTGAGCCGAAACGGCCCAACATCTTGTTTGCGTTCGCTGATGACTGGGGGCGGTATGCCAGCATCTTCGCAGCCGCCGATGGGCCAGGCTCGATGAACGATGTGCTCAAGACGCCGAACATCGATCGGATCGCACGCGAAGGAGTGTTGTTTCGGCGAGCGTTCGCGAATGCGCCGTCGTGTACTCCGTGCCGCAGTTCGTTGCTGTCGGGACAATACTTTTGGCGCACCGGTCGAGCGGCGATTCTGCAAGGAGCGGTGTGGGACTCGAAGATTCCGAGCTTCCCGCTGCTGCTGCATGACGCAGGGTATCACATCGGGCAAACGTACAAAGTCTGGAGCCCCGGCACGCCGAACGACGCTCCGTTTGGTGGCGAACGATTTGCGTATGAGAAAGCGGGGGGCAAGTTCAACAATTTTTCGGAGAACGTCACGAAGCTGGTGCAAGAAGGCAAAGACGTCGGCGCGGCAAAGACTGAGATGTATCGCGACGTGACTGGCAACTTCGACGCGTTCCTCGCCGACCGCAAATCGGAGCAACCGTTTTGTTATTGGTTTGGGCCGACCAACGTGCATCGCTTGTGGGAACAAGGTTCGGGAAATGCATTGTGGGGGATTGATCCCGATACGCTCAAAGGAAAGCTGCCGAAGTTTCTGCCGGATGTTCCTGAAGTGCGTGAAGATGTGGCGGATTATCTTGGTGAATGCCAGGCGGTCGATGCGTATGTCGGGACACTGATGGCCCGCCTTGCCGAAACAGGCGAAGCCGATCACACGCTCGTCGTCATCAGCGGTGATCATGGTATGCCCGGTGTGCCTTCCGGCAAATGCAATCTTTACGATCACGGCGTGGCGGTGACATTGGTCATTCGCACGCCCAGCAGTAAGGGTTCGCACATCGTTGACGATTTCGT
>JAYUFI010000226.1:0-6517 GCA_043738805.1 Planctomycetaceae bacterium
GTCACCTCCAGCACCAAACAGCTTATCGGTGCCGGTCCCACCAATCAGAATGTCGCGGCCATTCCCTGGGTCATCGCCGTATAACATATCGTTGCCTGAAAGTGTCGGAGTCGCGCCGTCATCGGTGATGCTGATGTTGTCTTGAGAATCGTACTCGCACTAACTAATCTCTGAATTCTGTGTTAGAGCACCTTTGGAGTATGCGATGAAAACGCAGGGAGAAATCGAAGCGGCGATCTGCCAAGGGATCGCACGTTTTGAGCAGGAATACATGGGCCGTGGCCCCAAGGATATCCAGACTCACTTGTTCGGTGATCTGCTGGTGGTTCGCCTGCATGGCGTGTTGACCGCCGCTGAGCAGCAATTGGTCAAAACTCTCCTCCCGGAAAAGGGGAGAGACTTACTCAAGCAAGTCCGCACCCAACTGATCGAGCTCGCCCGGCCGGTCATGGAGGCAATGGTCCAAGAAGCCACCGGTATCGCAGTCTTGAGCCTACATCACGACATCAGCACGACCACCGGCGAAGAAATCGTGGTCTTCACTCTGGCTGAATCGCCGCTCGTCCGCGAGCGAAAGATTCGCTAGAGCGTCGGTTCCGTGTCACGGCTTGTTCAGCGAGGCACTTGCGACACCGAAGAGTGCGCCTTCGAGGAGATGCCGTTCGAAGAACGCGCCGCAGGCTTCCATCGGTGTGTATTGCAAGACCAAGTAGTCGCCGGGTTGCATGAGAACTCGTTCTTGAGGATGTCGAACGGCGCGATAGAGGTCGACCTTGATCGGCACCTGAGTTCCGTTGGGCATCTTGCGTAGAATGATGGCTTGACTGGCGCTGATCGTAACGTCTTGGTTCATAGCGGTGACGCCGCCGGTGGCTCGGTTGACGCTGGCTTGGCTTCGACCGGCTTGAGCGATTGCGACTGCGCCAAGCACATCAAGGTCATAGTCTCGCGGCAACGTGTACTGGCCGCCGCCGAGCAAGCCGCCGGTGTAAAAAATTTCGGTGTCGCGAGACTCGATGAAGACGATGTCACCATCTTCAAGCAGGATGTCGCGCTCGTTGAAGTTGACGTGCTCGCCGGGTGCAAGCCGCACTGGAATCTTCACGATGTTTTGACTGGCCAAGGTTTGATCACCCGATGCGGTGTGTCCCATCCATGTGTCGGCAGACATCTCCGGCCAGTCTTCGGCCGCGTGCGTTGGTGGCAGACCGCTTTGCCAATCGGGTGACTGAGCCAGCATCGGAACGGTTCCGGAAACCGGCACCGTCACACGATTCGCTGGCGCGGGATTGAACGCATTCTGATTGAATGCTGCGGGAGTGACTCGGTTGGACGAATCGTTCGGCTCGAAGCCGAGGACTGTGAGCTGCACTCCGGAGTTCGCGGATGTTGCGGTACGCGTCTGTGACCCCGGAATTGTGGCCGCATCATCTTGAGGAGCAGAAGGAACCAATGATGGTGATGACTCCGGTCCAATCGGCGGCGTGGTCGGAACTCCGGGCAAAGGAGGACCGGAGAGAGTCGGAATCGGGCCGTTCGAAGGCGGATTGTTCAAATAACTGCCTTCCGGCAATGGTGGGATTGCAGACGGATAAGCGGGCATCCCAACGGGACCGGTGGGGCCGATGGGACTTGTAGGAGCAACGCTCCAACCGGCGTTGGGACCGCAGGATTGAGCCCAGGAATTGCCTGCTCCGCTGAGGTTGGCTCGACGTTTCGCTCGCACAACATAGATTATGTTCTCAGCATCCAGACCGGGGAGTCCGCCTGTTTCGGCGAGCGCGTGCAGAACATCATTTTTATACGCGGTCAGTGCCACAACGCGCCCCGTGCCGCGCTTCAACGTTCCGAGGTTCGCCATGCCAGCTTGCCCCATCAGCGGTTGCTCAACACCTTCTTGGCGGATGACGAGCACTCGATAATGACGCGGCTTGTGCAGGATGACCCACACTCGTTCGTTGCCGGTTTGCAGAATTTTTCGATCAACCGTGTAAGCGCGACGAACGGCGCTTTCCACTTGCGCCACGGTCATCCCGCGCACGTTCAACGCTCGCGGCAACAGCGGCAACGAGATCGTTCCGTCTTGACGAATGGGGATCGGATATCCGAGCGCGGGCATCGCCTCTTCGTTGTTCTGCGGCATGTTGACCGGCGGCATCTCGTTGGGTCGAGGAATGACTCCTTCAATGTAAACGGCCAACACGTCGCCCGTGTCGAGGTGATAAACGTTCGGCTGAGTTTGACTGAGCAGCGATAAGTCGATTGTCTTCTTTCCCGATCGCGACGCGGCTTTGACTTCGTCGGGAACATACCGAGCAGGAATCCCTTCGATTGGTCGAAATGCCGCGCAGCCAGACAGGCCGATCGCGCTGCCGACGATGACTCCGCAGGCAATTGCTCGACTCAGCCATGCTCGCGATCTACCAATGAGTGCGTTCAACAGCGATTTCGTAGGACGGGCACTCTTGCCCGTCGAGCAACATGCGACAGATATCGGTGCCTGTTCGGTGACAGGCAAGAGTGCCCGTCCTACGAGATCGCGGTGTTGTTGTTGAGCAGGTGCTAATTGAATCACCGCGATGCTCCTTCCGAACGAAAACCATTGGGACCAAAGCCCGAAAAACGATTCCACGGATTGCTGGTGGGCAATGCACTCGCGGAGGGAGCCGTGTTGATCGGAGCCATGTTTGAAGAGGGGGCTGCCGGTGAATACGGAACTCCCGGAGTGATTCTGTGACCTTCTGAAGATGGCGATAGCGAAGACCACGGCGAATTGGGCGAGAGGCGTCCGCTCATGGGATCACCGCCGTAGGGTTGCGGACTCATGTTGTTCGGGAGCGGATTCGTCATTGGATTCATCACAGGACCAGATGTGGGATATCCACTTTGAGGAGGCTGCATCTGCGACCACGGATTCATCGGCGGCTGAGCCGGAGTGACATGCGGATTAGAAGCCGACTGATAGGGGCTTGCCGAATACGGACTCACGGGATACGGGTTTGTCGAGTACGGGCTCGCTGAGTAAGGACTCACGGGATAAGGGCTCATCCCTTGCTGATTCCAACCAGTTACCGGAGCGGCCATCGGTGCGGAGTTCATCGGCGATGAACCGAACGAACTCCCGCCGCCGTTAAGTCCGACGGTCACTTGATTGTCCGGCCCGCGATAGGCCGAGGTCGGGACCGATTGAGCTTCTCTCAGAGCCGAGCACTTCGCCGCGCTCGCCCCTGCTTCATAGCCTTCAAACCAATCGAGCGCTTTGTTGTGCCCCCAAGTCGTGCGATAAGGAGCGGTCCAATAACGCGGTGGCGGTACTGCGGGCAAAGCGCCGCTGCCGCCATTCGCGATGTCGAGGAATGCTTGTTGAAAACCGTATCGAAAGTCGCGACTCACGCCGCCATTGAATTGTTCGTTGAGTGCTTGATTGGCACTGGAGATCGAAGCGTGATGCACCGACTTACGATCCAGCAATCCGTCCGGCGACCCACAGTGATAGGCCGGTCGATATCCGTCGCACGGGCCGCCGGTCCAATACGCGAACTTGTCGGAGAGCGAGCCGTACCTCATCGGCCGTGAATCGACACGGTCCTGCCATGCCGTCTGACATCCTGTCAGACTCATCATGCAGCCGGTCAATATCGCAAGCAGCGTCCTGTGCCGTATCACGTCCGCACCTTCCGTGGTGGGAGAAACTCATCCGCTGACGACGCCTTCGTCCGCAGACCATCGGCATTCAGTATCGGACGCGACCTTGCCAAGACGACCGGTTGTTCCTGCTCAATGACTCATTCCGAAGCTGCGAGCCCCCCGGCGTCGGCATCGCTTACCCAGCTTGACGGTCATCAACAGGTTTTGCACAACGCCGTTGGTCTTTGCAAAATTTTCAAAATGGCCGGTCGTCGCAACTCGCCAGATTTTGGGGGACTTCCAATCCGAGTCGTGATTCGTGGGCATTTCGGAGGGCTGTTTTGGTTTGACACTCTGAGTCTCGCTTGTAGCATCACCGCCCGCTGAGTGACGGCTGGGTTCTCGTGGTGCCAACTCGAAGACCTGGCCACTTCCGACTGTTTTCCGAATAAGCTGCGCGAAGACCATCCAATCTATTCCCATCTCGCCACGGCAACGGAGTGCCTGTCCGCACTGCTTTGCGCTCGATGGATCAACTGCGGACAGGGTGCGCGCAGAGGGGTTGCAAGATGCTTCCCACCAATTTGGTGATGGTCGCGCCGAGATTGTTGACCGACATCTCGGCCGAACGACATGGAGTAGGGGTGACTCCGTCCGTTCGCTGCGATCTGGAATCTGAGAAGGATCGTTCCCCAACCGTTTCGTTCGCACTGCACGCTGGCCAAAGTCGTTCGACTTCGTCGCCGGTCGAGTTGTCGAATGTCGCGGTGAGTCACGCGGAAAATCCGCAGACGCAAGAAATCGCGCAGACGCAAATTGACTCGTTGCTCCGCAACGTCGTCGGCCCACGGAACTATCAACTCTGGTTTCGTGAACGGACCAAGTTGAGTCTGCATGACGACGAGCTCGTCGTCGCTGCCGTGAGCCCGTTTGTGCTCACGCTGTTGCAACGTCAGTTTCGACAAGAGATTGGCAACGTCGCCTCGTCATTGCTCGGTCCCGCCGCGCGAGTCCGCTTTGAAGTCGATGGCTCACTGAGCCTGACGAGTACCGAGGCTCCGATCGTTGAAGCGACTGACTCGAATCAAGCGAGTTCAAATTCATCGACGAACATCGCGGTTGCGAAGCCGGTCGTCGCGAATGCGTTATCGACGAGAGCGACATCGGTCGCGGTGAAGAGTCCGACAACAATTGTGGTTGGCCCCTCAATGTCCGAAGACATCGCTCGCTCGGCAACGGCCAACGGCGGACGACGCTTCGCACATCTATCGGACTTCGTTGTCGGTTCGTGCAATCAGCTCGCGTTCGCTGGCGTGCGACAAGTGAGCGAGGCTCCCGGTCAGCGACAAAATCCGTTGTATCTGTTCGGTGGAGTGGGACTTGGCAAGACGCATTTGCTCGAAGGGTTGTACTGTGAGTTGCGGCGTCGGTTCCCAACTCAGAACGTCGTGTTTCTCACGTCGGAGCAATTCGCGAATTACTTCACGCACGCGCTCCGCACACACACGCTGCCAAGTTTTCGGCAACGCTTTCGAGGGATCGATGTCTTGTTGGTGGACGACGTCGATTTCTTCGACGGCAAGCGTGGAATCCAAGAAGAGTTTCTGCACACGGTCAAATCGTTGGAGAGTCACGGCAAACAAATCGTCGTCACATCCGATCGGCATCCGAACTTGCTCTCGCAGACGAGCGAAGAGTTGACGTCGCGATTCGTCTCTGGGTTGGTTTGTCGGATGGAAGCTCCCGATCTCGATACGCGAACGAAGATCGTGCAACACAAGCTGGCGCGCCGCGAGTTGCAACTCGCACCGGACGCCGTGTTGTTGGTCGCGCAATGGTTCCGCCAAAACGTGCGCGAACTCGAAGGGGCGCTCAACTGCCTCGAAGCCCATTTCTCAGTAAGCCAAGTTCGCCTCACAGCAGCAGCGGCTCGGCAAATCCTCGCCGACTTGCAGCGAGATTGCGTCCGCATCGTCCGGCTCGCTGATGTGGAACGAGCGATCTGCGATTTGTTCCGACTGATCCCCGACGAACTTCGCTCAGCCAGCCGATCGCGCAATGTGTCGCAGCCGAGAATGCTGGCGATGTTTCTCGCTCGCAAGTTGACTCAAGCGGCCTACAGCGAGATCGGCGACTTCTTCGGCGGTCGCAACCACAGCACGGTCATCTCCGCCGAACGACAAGTTCAAACGTGGATGACCGACGAAACGAAGGTGACGATCGCCTCACGGCAATGGTCCGTTGGCGAATTGGTCCAAACGCTGGAGCAACAACTGCTGGCCAGTTAGCCTGGATGATCCATGCTTCGAGGAGATTCCATGACAGCGAAAAGGTGATGAGCTGTCAGAAAAGGTTCGAGTGTCACGGAGTTAAATTTCGCGGACGCAGCGGACTCAATATGCAGGCGACGGCTAGCAAACGCGAACGGCTCCGAGAGCAATCCGTCCACGTTGTCGATGGCGCTTTGAGGAACGCCGCGCATGACCGACATCCGCACGATTCGCGTCTTCATCGCCTCGCCGGGTGATTTGGCAGTGGAGCGGACGGCGTTCAAGCAGGTGCTGGAGGAACTCAACGCCGGCTTCGGCGACGCTATGGACATCCAGTTCGAGCCGCTCGGCTGGGAGGACACGTTGGCCTCGACGGGGCGGCGGTCACAGGAGGTGATCAATCGGGAGATTGACCGCTGTGACGTGTTCATTCTGGCGATGCACCGCCGGTGGGGGCAGGCGGCTCCGGACGCTCAGCCGTACTCGTCGTACACGGAAGAAGAGTTTCACCGCGCGTTCGCCCGTTGGCAGAAGAAGCGGCGGGAGAAACCGCCGGCCTCGGAGATTTTTTGTAGGGTGGGTCGAGCATCGAGACCCACCACCGCGACACACCATGCTGG
>JAYUFI010000227.1:0-17324 GCA_043738805.1 Planctomycetaceae bacterium
CTCGCGTGCGTTATCAACGGCTGGCACGCGAGCCGCGTGCGCCACAGACGTTTTCCATCAGGCTGCTACACTCCCACGCGAATTGAAACAGCTTTGACGCTCACTCACTTTGAAAACACGAGGAAACTATGCCGGTGCGAAATGCAAAACCGACGAACCTTCAGGAACTGCGCGAGAGTGGTTGGGTTTCAAAGACGGTCAAGCAGGAGCTGCGCGACAACTTTTTACGAGCTCTCTCGGCGGGAGAAGACCTCTTCCCCGGGATCGTCGGCTATGAAAACACCGTCATCCCCGAAATCAACATCGCGCTCATCGCCGGTCACGATATGCTGTTTCTCGGCGAGAAGGGACAAGGGAAGAGCCGGCTGATGCGGACGCTCTCACGGTTCCTCGACGACGAGATCCCGTACATCAAACATCCCGACGCGCCGCTGCACGACGACCCTTACCAACCGATTACGCGAGTCTGTCGCGAGTTCATCGCTTCCGTTCCGCCAAGCGAAGTCCCGATCGGTTGGTGGCCGCGTTCCGAGCGATACGTCGAGCGGCTCGCCCCTGGAACGAAGTTCGCCGACATCATCGGCGAGATTGACCCGGCAAAGCTCGTCGGCGGAGTCAGCATGTCAGCGGAAGAGGCACTGCACTTCGGCCTGATCCCCCGCATGCACCGCGGCATCTTTGCCATGAACGAGCTGCCGGAACTCGACGAACTCGTGCAAGTCGGGCTGTTTAACATCCTCGAAGAACGGGACGTGCAGATTCGTGGCTACCCGGTGAAGTTCGACATCGATGTGTTGATTTTGTTTTCGGCAAATCCGGCGACCTACAACCGCAGTGGCAAGGTGATCCCGCAGCTCAAGGACCGCATCGGTTCGGTCATCCACACGCACTATCCAAAGGACCGCGATCAGGGGATCGACATCCTCGAACAAGAAGCGGGAGTCGATCTCGGCGAACCGTTTCCGGTCGTCGTGCCGCGCTTCATGAAAGAGATCATCGAAGAGTTGAGCATCGCCGCTCGGCAATCGAAATACATCGACCACGCCTCCGGCGTCAGCGCCCGCTTCAGTATCGCGAACTACCGCACGATGGTGGCGAGCGCCCGCCAGCGAGGCGCTCGGCTGCGTGAAAACCCGGCCGTGCCGCGCATCAGCGACCTCGGCCACTTGTATTCGTCATCGCTGGGCAAGCTGGAACTCGACTTGATGGGGAGCCATCAAATGAGCGAGCGGCAAATCCTCGACGCCCTGCTGGCCGAAGCGATCCGCACGGTTTTCATGGAGTACGTCGACGAACACGGCCTCGAAGAGATTTCGCAGATATTCAGCCAAGGAGTAAAGATCGAAGTGGGCGACATGCTTCCGTCGACGAACTACTCCGACCGCTTGAAGCGAGTCCCGCCCGCGTGGGACAAAGCCTTCGAAGTCAACGCCTCCAGCGACCCCGCCGTCCGAGCCTCCTGCGTCGAATTCGTCCTCGCTGGATTATACGCAACAGATCAAGTCTCACGGTCTCAAACGAACGGACAAATCCGGTATGAGTTCTGAGTGACACATTGCGCGTCTACGATGTGCCTCGACGAATTAGGAATGTGAGTCCATGCCCGAACGAACAAAAACGTCCCCTGAAGCCGCGATCGCGCGTGAGTTGCTCCGCACCGCTGAGTCGGCACGCGACGGCTTACCTTACACTCCCGAATTCTCACGACTGAAAGTCGCGTACTCAGAACAAACTGCCGAACGAATCAAGGATCATGACTTCTGGCAACTTCTGACTCGTGTGGGAAAACAAGGTGGGCTTTCGGGGACTCATCGGAAGAAGACAACCGCTCCACCGACGCTGACTCGCGACGAAGAACTCGAATTGTTGCGGTTGTTTTCTGACGGAATCGGCAGTCGTGATTCATTGCCGTACACGCCGAGATTCGACGAGTTGCACGCGCGGTTTCGTCGCTTGACGTTGTTGCCGATTTCGAAGCATGACTTTTGGCGAGCGGTCTCGAACATAGCCAAGCGTTCTCGAAAACCTAAACCCATCAAAGGACCGATCTCAGCCGGAAAACTTCCAGAAGATTTGTTGGCATCTCTTCTGGATCAGAACCCGTGGTGGGAAGGGAAGCCCTGGAAGCGGACTGAGCCATATCGCCGCTGGGCATACGATGAACTAGTCAAACGAGTTGATTCTGGAATCGCGGCGATCATCGCACTGCGAGGTACTCGACAAGTCGGAAAGTCCCAGCTTCAGAGTCAATTCATCGAAGAACTGTTGCTTCAACGCGAGGTTCCGCCGAGCCATCTCCTGCGAGTTCAATTCGATGAAGTCCCCAAGCTGGGACAGTTTGAATCGCCAGTGCTTGAGATCGTGCGCTGGTTTGAAGAAGCCATTCTTAAAGAGCCTATCAACGCCGCCGCACAGCGTGATGAAACGGTTTACTTATTCTTCGATGAATTACAAAACCTCGTCGGTTGGGAAAATCAACTTAAGCAATTGGTTGATCATCGTTCTGTGAAGGTCGTCGCCACTGGAAGCTCGGCCCTGCGAATCGCTCAAGGACAGGACAGTCTGGCGGGGCGAATCAGCATGATTCATCTTGGCTCACTGCGGTTGCGTGAGATTTCCGCCATTCGTTTTGAAGAAAATCTGCCACCAGCGGTCGCGAAACCCAACGGCCTAGAAACTTGGACAACGCCGGAGTTCTGGCGGGGACTACTCCGTTTTGCGACTCAGCATGATTCCATACTCCGCAGATCGTTTGAGGCATTCGCGAATTACGGCGGCTATCCCATCTGCCACAAGCACGATCAGAACGCTGCGTTGGATCGATTCGGAATGCGAGATGAAATTCAAAGGATGGTCATTGATCGTACGATCCTACATGACTTGAAAGCTGGGCCAAGCGGAACGCATCGAAACTCTGAAATCGTGGAAGCGGTCTTTCGACAAGTCTGCCGATACGCTGGCCAAGCTGTCGCCCCAAAAAAGTTGATCAATGAATTGCGACAACTCGGGCATGATTCGATTTCTGAAAAAGCGGTGCGCGATGCGATTCGTTTCCTCGCCGACTCGTTGCTCATCGCTGAAGTTCCACCGTTTGAAGGAATTGGCAAAAAAGCGGGGCACCCGTCGAAGCTTTGCCTCTGCGACCATTTCGTCCGCGAGGCATGGTTGCAAGAACAAGTCCCGCTGACTGCTGACGAATTTGAAAAGGCTTCCGATCCCGTTATCACACAAGCGGGGCATTTGGCTGAGAGCATCGTGGGTGCATACCTCACCAGTGTGCCTAGCCTTGATGTGAGTTGGCTTCCAGAAACCTCGAACGAAGCAGAAGTGGACTTTGTCTTGAGTATTGGATTCAAGCGGATTCCGGTTGAGGTGAAGTACCGTCGTCAATTGAAAAACAGTGATTCGGCTGCAGTGCGTGGCTTTATCGCTCAGCCCAAATATAACTCACCGTTCGGAATCGTCATCACTCGAGAGGAAGCGGGAGAAAAAGACAACGTATTCTACATTCCGCTACAAGCACTTTTGGGGCTGCGGTGAGTTCAGGGTTTTGCTCCGTTGTCATTTCATAGGACTAACATCTTGCTGGCATCGAACTCTCTCGGCGGTGTGATTCATACTTATCAGCGATACGACCCGAAAAACTTTCCGCCGCCGAGTCAGCCGCCGCCGGATTTGGTGTCGCCGGCGTTTGAGCACATGCTTGCGTTTGGTGATATGAGCGAGCTGACGGAAGCGGAACTCGCTCGCGCGGTGCATCTCGATATTCGGCAGATCGCCGGGATGGGACCGAGTCTTGAATCGCTGAAGAAGATGTTGCTCGAACGAAAGAAGAAGATTCTCGAAACATGGGAAACGCAGAAGGTTGTCGACGAGGCTCGCAAGACGTTTCAAAAACTGGCTCAAAACGCCGAGCCGCCCGATGAACACAAAGCGGCGTACAAGAAAGCGGTCGACGACGAACAGATTCGAGACCTCGAACGGCTGTGGTATCGCGCGGGGGGCGAACGGTCGCGGTTCGCGAGGCAACTGCTGAACGTCGCCGAGCGGCTCGGCGAAAAGTACCAAGTCGATGAACTCGCGGCGAAGTACGAGTTCACCGGCCGCAAGCCGCTGTCGATCGAGCAGGCACTCGCGATCAAGGAAGAACTCGAAACGATCGACCGGTTGTTGAAGCAGCTCGAAGAAGCGGGCAAGAACGGGCAGATTGCGATCATCGACATGCAAGAGATGTCGCAGTTCGCCGACGAAGAGCAGATGGAAGGGCTCGCTCAGCTTCAACAGCAGGTCGAGCAGCTCCTGCAACAAATGGCCGAGCAACAGGGTTTGGAGAAGACGAAGCGCGGTTATCAACTCACTCCGCAGGCGTATCGTCTGTTTCAAGGGAAGCTGCTGGAGAAAATCTTCAGCCAGTTGCAGGCGTCGCGTACCGGCCGGCATCAAGGTCCGATCATCGGCGAGGGTGCCGTCGAATTGCAGACCACGAAGGAATATGAGTTCGGCGACTCGGTCACGCAGATGGATATCCCGCAGTCGCTGATCAACGCACTGCTGCGAACGGCATCCGACAACGTAGCCATCATCGCTCCGCGTGATGAGCCGGACGCTTCCCAGGGCATCGGCTCGCCAAGAAGATCGGAAGGCCGTGAAACGCTCGGCTCGTCACGCGGAGCGATGACGGCTACGTTGCGGCTCATGCCGGAAGACATCGTCATTCATCGCACGCGGAACAACCCGAAGTGCGCCACCGCCGTGCTGATGGACATGAGCGGATCGATGCGGCAAGGAGGCCAGTACATCAACGTGAAGCGCATGGCGCTCGCGCTCGACGGGCTGATCCGCAAGGAGTATCCCGGCGACTTCCTGCAATTTTTGGAGATGTACAGCTTCGCGAAGCCGGTCCATGCGCGCGATGTGGCCGCCTTGATGCCCAAGCCCGTAACGATCTTCGATCCCGTCGTGCGACTACGAGCGGACATGAGCCGCGAAGAGATCAGCGAGTCCGACATCCCGCCGCACTTCACGAACATCCAACATGCCTTGCAACTTGGCCGGCAGTTTTTGATCGGTCGCGACACGCCGAACCGGCAAATCATCCTGATTACCGACGGGCTGCCGACCGCGCACTTCGACGGCCCGAATTTGTATCTGCTGTATCCGTCGGACCCGCTCACTGAAGCGGCGACGATGCGCGAAGCACTGCTTTGCCAGCGAGAAGGGATCGTGATCAACATCTTCTTGCTATCGAGTTGGAATCAAACGCACGAAGACATCCGGTTCGCGCATCGGCTCGCCGAAACGACGAAAGGGCGAGTCTTCTTCACCGCCGGCAACGATCTCGACCGTTTCGTCGTTTGGGACTACGTCAACCGCCGCAAGTCGATCATCTGTTGAAGAATGAAGAAGAAAGGGTACGACGAATTTAAGGAGACGACGAATAAGGCACTCCCATTCGTCGTCTCCTTAAATTCGTCGTACCCTTCCAAAATGATCTCTAACCCAGCAGCGTCAGCGGATTCACTCGCGACTTCAGCGGCAACTCAACCGGCCCGCCGAGCCGGTGCGATTCGAAGACGGCGGAGATCATCTCGATAATCGCTCGCGAATCCTCCGCCGAGCATTTCGGTTTGCTGTCCCGTTCGATGCAGTCGACCAAATCGGTGAGCGCGGCGATATGGCCCCCTTCGTAGGTGCCGTCGGTGCGAGTCTCCGGCTTGTCGATTCCGGCCGACGTGATCGGCAGCCACTTCTTGCCGGTACGGCCGGGGGACCAACTGCTGTCTTGCAGAATGAATCCCTTCGCCAGATAGCCGCTTTCCATCTCGATGATTCCTTTCGAGCCGAAGACTTGGATCGCAAAGCGAGTCGGGCTGCCTCCCATCCCGCGGCGCGAAGCAAACTGGCCGACCGCGCCGCTGGCGAAGGAGTACGTCGCTTGCACGTGGTCTCCGGCGAGCGGGCCGATTCCTTCCGCTCCGTCGATCACGTCCCCCTTCGCGATCTTGTGCCCTTGCTGAGTTACAGTGGCGGTGCAGGACTTGGCATCACCACCTGCGAGCGAGCGCATCAGGCCGAAGATGTGTGAGCCGAGCACCCACAAATCCTCGCCGCCGCCGCGCCGATCTTCTTTACCTCGGCCACGCAGTTCGAGCACGTCGCCGATCTCGCCGCTGTGGATCAATGCCTTTACGACGTCAAGCACTGGCGAATACTGGCTGATGTGCGCGATCCCCAATTTGAGATGCCGCATTTCCAGTTGTTTCACGGCGTCATCGCATTCGGCGAGCGTGCGGCAAAACGGCTTCTCCATATAAACGTGGCAGCCGTGCTCCGCCGCCGCGACGATCATGTCGCGATGCTGATCGAGCCATCTCGGACAGATCGCGACGATGTCGAGCTTTTCTTTGGAAAACATCTCGCGGAAGTCGGCGTAACCGGTCTTCGCATTCGTCCGTTTCATCGCAGCCGCGCGACCCGCTTCGTTTTCGTCCGCCAGTGCGACGATTTCAAAGTTCGGCAGCTTTGTGCAAGCGACATCGACGCCGTGCCCATAATCCCCTTTGCCCGTCCGTCCGATGATGCCGACTCGATAAGTCTTCGCCATGATGAGCTCCTCGGTTCGTAGCGCACGCGACTCGCGTGCAATGCATTTGCGTGTTGTGAAAGCTCGATGATTATGTCCCCGCCACATCGAACTGTCACTGCGCAGCCTCGTTGAGTCACTGCTGACGCAGAACTACTATCCGCCGGAGGATGGGCACTCCTGCCCGTCTTTTTCTGAGTCCGTGACGACAACACTGTTCGCAAAGGACGACGGGCAAGAGTGCCCATCCTCCTCGCCTTACTGGGAAACTTCTCATGTCATTTCGAGTCGGCCTCGGCCACGACACTCATCGCTTGATCGCCGGTCGACCGTTGATTCTCGGTGGCGTGCGAGTCGAGCATGACAAGGGGCTCGACGGCCACAGCGACGCGGACGTGTTGCTGCACGCGATCACCGATGCGCTGCTCGGAGCTGCAGCGCTCGGCGACATCGGCGAATTGTTTCCCAATACTGATCTGCAATGGGCTAACGCGGACTCGGCCATTTTCGTGAAAGCCGCGTTGAGCAAGCTCAGCGAACTCGGTTGGAAGATCGTCAACCTCGACTGCACGATCCATGCAGAACGCCCGAAGTTGTCCATGCTCAAGCCGTTGATCGCCGCTCATGTCGCGGAGTTGCTGGGCCTCGATCGCAGCCAAGTGAACGTCAAAGCCAAAACCGGCGAGAAGGTCGGGCCGATCGGTCGGCAAGAGGCGATCTCTGCGGATGCCGTTGTGCTGATTGAAGGTTCGGTTTGATCAGATCGTTGAGGTTAATGGCCGAGATACCAGTCGTATCCCCGCTCGGCCCAAAAGTCGGCAGGCCGTTTGTTGGTGAACTGGATCGCCCCGATGCGTTTGATGGACTTCACACCATACTTCAGCGGACAGACCAAACGGAGTGGGGCTCCGTGCCCTGGCGTCAGCGGTTGACCGTTCATCTCGTAGGCCAACAATGATTGCGAATGTACGGCACTTGCGCGATCGAGCCCGACGTAGTACGCGCGGTCGGGAGTCGTGATGCCGACGAACGGAGTGTCGCGGCCGTACTTCACGATGAAGTCTGACAAGCGGCATCCCGCCCATTGCACGATTTCGCTCCAACCTTCAACGCATTTGAATTCGTTGACCATCTCGAATCGTGGCAATTCATGAATCGCGTTGATCGGCAGCGATCGCTCAACGACCGGCTTCTCACCACTGCTGAGTACGTCCAGATGCCAGCGTCTGACGTCGAGTTCTTTTTTCAATCCGATCATCCCATTCACGCGCGGCTCTTGTGCTTGAGCGACATCGAATGTCGGAGCCAATCGGCTCGGATTAAATGTCGTTTCGCTGAGCCGAGCGTTGAACTCCATGACCTTCCTCAACGGCCAAGAAATGCCGTCATCAGGAGCCGCTCGCTTGATCCACCACAGACTGGCCGTACCGGCGACCGCGGCGATAGCGCCGGTCGCAAAGCTCCTCCGAGTCATACGGTGGAGTTCCCTGGCGGCATCATTGGAGATCGTTGTCGTTGGCATGATTGTCTTCCAAAAGCTGGTGAGTCAGTCGCGTCATCGCGTGCTTCCACGTGGCCATCGAGCTCCGGCATCTCCAATTGTGCCTATTTCGTCACAGAGATCTCTTCGATCAATTCGTATCCGCAAACCATTGCTCGGAAGTTGTTCCAACCCGCTCGAATAACCTGTGTGATGTGGACTAAAAGGAAAAGCACATAGCCGACCGTCAGTGCGAAGTGCTCAAAGCGAGCCCGCTCGTAACCGCCCAACAGCCACGTGAGCCATCCGAATTGCACCGGCTTAAAGATCGCCAAACCGGTCAACAACGAGCTGCCGCCCATCAGGATCACTCCGGTGTAGGCGAATTGCTGAGCCCCTTTGAATTTTCGCTTCGGTAGATCGACGCGACTCAGATATAGGTCATTCAGCAGCACCTGCCACGCTTCGCGAAATGAATTCCGATTCGGCACCAAGTGTCGCCACTCGCCGGAGATGAGCGTGTAGCCAACATACGCGAGGCCGTTCAACGCGAAGCCCCACATCAGCGTGAAGTGCCAAGCCATCCCCTCAGCCAAGCGACTGGTTAGTCCCAGTGCGTTGTAAAACGCATCCGGAAAAAGATGCAGCAAAACTCGCTGGCCAATCTGAATGCGATAAACGCCGTTGGCCCAGTAGATCAGCAGCCCGCTCCAAATCATGCCGCTGAGCAGCACAACGTTGAACCAGTGCATCCATCGAATGGGCCGAGAATGTTTGTGTTCGATGCGACTCATGACGAAACCTCCGTTTGTCGTTACTTAAGTGATGTCACGGCGAAGCCGCAAGCACGTTGCCGTCACGCGGAGCGATGATGGCTACCTAACCTCTCGTAGCAAAACATCACGTTTGGCGAAACTACTTCCCGGACATTTTGTCTTTGCTCATCTTTCCGTCCGCCATCTTGCTCTCAGACGGATCGCAGAAAATAACTGCGCGTTATCCCGCTCGGCTCGTCACGCGGAGCGCTGACGGCCACGTAGCCATCACGCTCCTGCGTGATGAGCCGAACGCTTCACAACGCGTGGACCTTTTCTGTGATCGGGATCAGACATCTTCTCTCCTGCCATTTTCCCATCAGCCATTTTCGCATCGAACATACTCATCTCGTCGCCGTTGCTCGACTGACCGCAGCCAGTCAGAAACAAACAACCCGTCAGCAACAACGCATCAGCCGTCGACGCAGCAATCGTGAAACGTTTCATGGACAGTGCCTCCTCGCAGAAAAAAGGGGGTAAAACGCGGCAGCCTGAAGCAGTGTCAGCCAACTCCAACCCGCGAACTTTCAGTCGGGTGAGTCATCTGATTCGTTGCACGTGACGGCATTCAGATGCACTGGCATCTGGGCGAGTTACAAAGATTCTCTCGGTAGTTGTGTCCGAATTACTGTGTCGCACGGCCACGGATGGAGAGTGAGATCTTAAAAACGCGACGGCCTTCTTCGTGAAGGAGTCGCGATGAGCGACGCCCTCATCGAGCGTCATCGGAGCGAGTGGCCGATCGTGAATCAGTGGGCGGTGCGGCAGGTGTCTCGCCGCGGGTTCTATTCTTGGCGGCAGCGTCCGCCGAGCCCGACCGCGACGAAGCGCCGGCTCTCAAAAGTTCGCCAATGGAGAAAGTCGAGTTCCTAAACCAGTTCTAACAGCCCCACGGAATCGTTCCGTTTCAACATTTTTTCAGCAGCGGCAAGAACTCGCTCACGAAGTTGAGCGATGGGGTCATTCATAACCCGACTCCGCTGTGCTCCAGGATCTCGGCGATGTGCATGACCTTGATCGGCTTCTTCTGACGGCGGATCAAACCGTCGAGGTGCATCAGGCAGGACATGTCGTTCGCCGTGAGGACTTCGGTTCCCGCTTGCTCGTGATCGTGAATGCGGTCGAGTCCCATCATGGCCGAGACAGCCTCTTCGGCGACGGCAAACGTTCCGCCAAAGCCGCAGCACTCATCCGCGCGAGCCAGTTGCGAAAACGTGATCCCTTCGAGACCTTCCAACAACTGCCGCGCCTTGTTGAACGCTGGCCCGACTCGTTCGCTGCAACTACCGAGTCGCAGTTCACGCAAGCCGTGGCAGCTCTGATGCAAGCCAACTTTGTGAGGAAACCGTCCGGCAGGCTGAGTCACTTTGAGCACGTCGGTGAGGAACTCCGTCAGTTCGAATGTCTTCAGCTTGAGCTGCTCAAAGCCTGGCTTGCCGCCGAGGTAATCGTCGTAGTGCTCACGCACCATCGCGGTGCAACTTCCCGATGGGCAGACGACGTACTCGTAAGCCTTGAAGATCTCAAAGAAACGTTCAGCCAACGGGCGCGTCTGCTCACACAAGCCCGTGTTGGCCATCGGTTGGCCGCAGCACGTTTGAGCTTCCGGGAATTCCACCTCACAGCCAAATCGTTCGAGCACCGTCAAAGTGGCCATGCCGATTTGCGGAAAGAGTTGGTCGATGTAACAAGGGAGAAAAAGGGCAACCTTCATGAGTATCTTTCGTCAGCAAATTTTCTAGTAGACTGGGCGGCGTCAGCTCAATGGCACTGACTTTAATGGCACGGGAAAAGCTTTCGCGTTTTTGTAGCTCGGTTTGAAAAACCGGTCGATGTCAAGTAGGTGCCGCCCAGCTCACCGTTGCACGAAATGTATAACGCTCGCTCGTTCAAAATGTGAGCACGAGTCATCTCGCTCAAGTTCAAGAGTCTGTTGTCTCTGAAGTCCCTCGCGCGAGCATTTGCTTGATCAATCGCCAGCCAGTCCAATACGCCGCCTCACGACGACGGTGAATCTTGGCTGATCTATTTCGCAAGGTAACGGTTCATGTTTCAGGTCTCGCAGCATATTGATTTTTGTTACGGACACCGCTTGTTGAACTATGCGGGGAAGTGTCGCAATCTGCATGGGCACAATGGCCGAGCGGTGATTGTGCTTGAGAGCGAAACGCTCGATGACCGTGGGATGTTGATGGACTTCACTGACATCAAAAAAGTCGTGCGGACTTGGATCGACGAGCAGCTCGATCATCGCATGATCCTGCACGAAGCTGATCCGGCGTTGCCGTATCTGAAGAGTCTCGGCGAGCCGCTGTTCGTACTGCCGGTCAATCCGACAGCCGAGAACATCGCCAAGACGATCTTCGAATTCACCAAGTCGCAGGGCTTTCCGGTCGTCGAAGTCTCGTTGTGGGAAACGGCAAACGCGTTTGCCACGTATCGCGGCTGATGAACTGCGGTTGGCCGACTCGCTCGTCAATTCGTAGGACGGGCACTCCTGCCCGTCGAATCCCGTAAAAGACGGACAAGAGTGTCTCGTCCTACGAGACCTCAACCAATTACGGGGCAGAACCCACGAGTTGAGACCGCGTCGAATCTTCAGGAACACGTTTGATGCTCTTCTCAATCGGCACTCAATCAGCGAGTCCCACGGCGAACACGTCCGGCAGATTGACGATGGGGAAAGCGTTCGTCGCCGTTTGGTTGTTGTTGTGGTCGCTCGTCACGCTGGCGGCGGATGTCATCATCCTCGTAATGATGGTGCAGACGATGCTCGCGTGGAGTTATCCGGCCGCTTCCGGAACGATCACGCAGAGCCAGGTCCGACACGAAGCACGTGCGAATGGCGATGTGGTTCAGGCTGGCGTGACATATCAATTCCGAGTCAATGATCGAGACATCACTGGTTCGCGATTGAGCTTCTTCGATGCGAAACGGAGCGATCCACAAGAAGTTGCTCGCGTTGTAGAATCACTGCCAGTCGGCAAGCAGATTGTGGTGTTTTACAACCCAACCGAACCGCGAGATTGCGCGCTCGATCGTTCGCTGGCAGGACGACCGTTGTACTTGGGAATGCTGCTGCTGCCGTTCAATTTGGTCATGGTCGGCGGTTGGCGATGGGCCTTACGAAGTCATCGAGGCGTTCGCAACTTGCCGATGTGGCTTGAGGGCGATCGTTGGATCGTCCGCCGCTCACGTGGGAGTCCGTTTGCTGTGGCGTTGATCGTCGCTGGATTGCTTGATTTGGCCGCGATCTTTTTTCTGAGTCCTTCAGACCTGAGTGCCAGCTTCGGCGCGATGTCGCTTGCGTGGTTGACATTGATCGGGCTGACGTGGCTGGCCTATTGGCATACGTGGTCTTCAGCTCGCAGCGAACCGCCGGTCTTGATCGCCGACAACGCCGCTCGCACTCTGAGTTGGCCCGCAACGAGCGCCGACAGCACTGACGATGCCCCGACGATCGCTGTGGCTCAACTTCGCGCTGTCGAACTCGATGAGTCCGTCACGACGGCAACCAATGGAGCGACCGATTTGAGCTTCTTGGTGACAGTGAGCTATCTTGCCAAGGATGGCCAGGCCATGGCTCGATTGGTGTTGAAGACCACTGACGGCCACGAAGCGGAAACGCTCGCCGATTGGCTCGATGACTGGTCGGGCTTGAGACAGCGTCCGCAAATCACCGATGCCGTGAATCAGTCAGCAACGGTTGAATAACTGTCGGTCTGATTGGGCTTATCGACCTTCATCAAGCAGTTCGATCTGTTCCCACTCGTTGACCAAGATCTGCGGCTTGTCTTGTCTCAAATGGACGTTGCCGCGAACGCGGAGTTTCTTGCCGACGAAAAACTTGAGCGGGTCGTCGATGTGCTCGCGGTGAAAATCTTCGTCGAGCGCTTTCGTGTCGAGCACGATTGTCAGGTTGTCGGTCTCTTTGAAATCTTCCTCGCTGTTCACGAAAAGAAACTCTTTCGTCTTACTCGCTCCGGTGGAGCGGACTTTGAACTCGACCGTGAATTCCTTGCCGACATGTTTCTTGGCGAGCTTCGGATCGGTCGGCGATTTGGGCTTCGTTTTCGCACGCAGCACAGACAGCGAAACCTTCTGTTGAATCGTGATGTCGCCCGACTCGTCCCGGATTTGCAGACGCAGCAGTGGCGGCTTCGAGTTCCAGTCGATCGCGATGAGGCCGAAGTTGTTGCCGAAGTTCATCGTCGCCACGCGGTGTCGATTCACTTCGAGCGGACGCCAGCCTTTCGCTCCTTGGTTCAAGCCGCTGGAGGTCAGGTCGTAGAGCGGATAGCCGACGAGGTCATCCTTCAGAACTGATAACTCGGCGAGATGCCGATCACCGCTGAGCAACACGACGCCGGTCGCTTCCGTGTCTCGGATCAGTTTGAAAAGCCGCTCCCGCTCGTGCGGGAAGTTCATCCATTTTTCGTAACCGTGATCTTCGGGAATGATCTGTACGCCGCTGGCGATCAGCCGGACTTCGGTCGGTTGCTTGAGCTGCTCTTCCAACCAAGCCCATTGCGCGGGGCCAAGGATCGTCATCGTCTTGTCGGTGTGCGGTTCGTAGTTCCCTTGCCCTTTGATCGGCGGCTCGCGCTTCTTCAACGGACTGCGGTGATAGCGGCAGTCGAGCAGGATGATCTGCACTCGCTGGCCGGGCGGGCCGAAGATCGCCGTGTTGTAGACCCCTGTTTGTTGGCGTCGCGGTGAGTCGGCGGGGACTCCGAAGAAGTCGAGAAACAGTTGCTGTGACTCGACTCGTTTGGGGTAATTCGCACCGACGTCATCGCCGCCGAAGTCGTGATCGTCCCACGTCGCGAGAATCGGACAGGTGGCTTTGAGCTTCTGAAAACCCGGCATCGCGGCGAGCTTGTCGTACTTGGCTTTCAAGACGTCGAGGTTCTCGGAGTCGCCGTAGATGTTGTCACCGAGGAACAGAAACAGCTCCGGCTGCGCCGCGACAACGGCCTCCCAAATCGGCTGCGGCTTCTCCTGGTGAGCACACGATCCGAATGCGATCGTCCGCAACGGCTGCGGCTCGTCAGCGAAAAGAAGGCTCGGTACAAACGCGGTGATGGCGAAGAGCCAACAAGTGAGAGATGGAATTCGCATGATGGCTTCTGTGAAATTTGGTGACATGCAATCGGCCTCAATCAGCGAAACAGCATCCGAAGTTCATTCGCGCAGTTCAACCGACTCAGTCCAGGAGACAAGTAAAGATGACTGCGTTCTTTCGTAGCTCGGTTTTCCAAACCGTGTGGCAAGAGATGATTGGTTTGAAAAATCGGTCTACAGAGTCAACGCCTGAAGCGATGCGGTTGCGGCAAGATTGTGGCGTGATGCTCCGCGTCGCGGCTCACGACGCGGAGCGTCGTGCCACACTTTGGCTTCGCCACGCGTTGCTCGCGTTTTTGATCTTGTCATCGTTCGGGCTTTTTCTGAACGACGATGCGTCCGCAGCGGAAACCAAGCCCCGACCGAATGTACTCTTCTTGTTCGCGGATGATATGCGAGCCGACTCGATCGCCGCGTTGGGCAATGCGACGGTCAAAACGCCGAATCTGGACGCACTGGTGCGGCGCGGATTCGTGATGCGGAATGCGTACTGCTTTGGCGGCAACTCAGCGGCGGTCTGTACGCCGAGCCGCAATATGTTGCTGTCGGGCAATGCCTATTTCCGCTGGAAGGATTTCGTTCCGCCGGAGATGAAGAACGCTCGGCCTGGAGGGCTGGCACCGGGTGATGGGCCGAACTTTCCGCTGTCGATGCGAGATGCCGGTTATCTGACGTATCACCACGGCAAGAAAGGGAACACCGCTCCGTTGATTCAGGCGAAGTTTGAGATCAACAAATACCTCCGTGATGATGAGGCCGAACGGCTCAGCGGTGAGCCGGGTCGGGAGATTGTTGACGAGGCGATTTCGTTTCTTCGCGATCGGCATGGAGCGGCGGTGAAGTCGGCGGACTCGAAGCCGTTCTGCATGTATCTCGCATTCGGCAATCCTCACGATCCGCGTGTCGCTGCGAAGAAGTATCTCGATCAATACGACGTCGATCGCATTCCGCTGCCGAAGAATTACTTGCCGTTGCATCCGTTCGATAATGGCGAGATGACTGTTCGTGATGAAAAGCTTTTGCCGTGGCCGCGCACCGAAGCGGACATCCGCCGCACGTTGCACGAGTACTATGCCACAATCACGGCGCTCGATTTTCACATCGGCCGCTTGTTGGAATCCCTCAAAGAATTCGGACAGCTCGACAACATGCTGATTGTCTTCTCCGCCGATCAAGGAATTGCTGTCGGCAGTCACGGACTGTTGGGGAAACAAAACCTGTACGACGCGGGGATGAAGTCACCGCTGATCTTCGCCGGGTCAGGGATTGCGTCCGGTGAGAGCGACGCGCTGGTGCATCTGTTTGACATCTTCCCGACGATTTGTGATCTCGTTGGAGCCAGTGTTCCGACAACGATCGACGGACGCAGCTTTCGACCCGTCCTCGAAGGCAAAACAAAAGTGGCTCGTCCTGAATTGATGTTGGCCTATCTCGACAAGCAGCGAGCATTTCGCGACGAGCGTTGGAAGCTGATCCGTTACCCGCAGGTCAACGTCACGCAGTTGTTCGACCTGCAAACCGATTCCGACGAACGGCACAACCTCGCTGATGAGCCCGCGCAAAAGGAACGTGTCGCGGAGATGCTGACGCGGCTCATAAAGCGGCAACAGCATTACAATGACGACCTGCTGTTGACCGTACGCAATCCGAAGCCGGCAGCGTGGACGCTGCCGACGACGAACTAAATGGTTCCGCAGAGATAATGTAGGCTAGCCGGTCATTGTAATTCGTTTCGGCTCTTCTTGGTCAAAACTATGACGCAAACTCACACATGGTTCGCAACGGCGGATGACCTAAAGTTAATTTTTGAGTGGCTGCGTGAAGCACAAGCTCTGGTTGTTGGAATGTCGTCTATCCCAGAAGAACTACCGACTGATGGGCGCGAACTGGTTTTGCACTTTCCATCCATTGGCCCACTTGAGTTTTGGCCGGAAGACATTTGCCTGTCCGATTATCCCGAAAACAGTGCTCGTTGGCGTAAGGCCGTACTTCTGCGTGGCCGGGCAGACTCCACGCGGCGACAAGTAGATTCCGATAGAAGCGCGGCCGCGGGTTTGCGCCTTCCAGAATTCCGAGACGAGAGCTTTTGGGTTGCTGGCTGTCTCTGGTTTCCGGGATCACGATTGCGGCAGACTTTTCCCGACTTGGCTCGCCTTTGCTCCCGATTTGAACGATGGACACGGCGATTTCCGACGGTCTTCGACAGTACAAAGAAAGACTTCAAATCGCCCTATTCGCAACAGCTTTGCATGAGCGGAATTTTGCAACGGGTTGTTGCACTTCCCTCTGCGGAAGCCTTGTTACGTCAGGGCACTTTCATGATCGACTACATGACATCACCGAGGAGCTACAACGGCTTTAAGCTTGGATTGGAACTCAGTGGTCGCTACTCCCGATCGCAGGCCGACGAATGAGTGAACTAGCCTCCGGTCAAGTTTCCGCTGCGCAGGAACTCGTGCTTCACCGAGATCGTCACTTTGGGGCCGGTGGTCGAAACGAACGTTGCTTGTCCGGCTGAGAACTCGACGGTCTTCACTTGCTCGAAGCCAGCGGGAATGTGAGCGACTCCCTGGATGTAGTTGATCGCTGTGGGCTTGGACTTCGAGAGTTCAATGCTCGTCGGGATTCCGGCGTCGCTGACCACATTCGGCTTGGTCGATGGTGCAAGTCCTTCCGCGAAGAAGGCGCAGACGTCTTCGACTCCCAAGCAGTTGTTGCGACCGTTCCACGGTGATTCGTGACGACCGTGGTTCTCGATCCAGAAGACCGTTGTCGGGAGTACTTCGGGATCTTTGAAGGCGAACCAAAGGTAACCGGCTTCCATATTCGTCGCCGTGACCCACGCGGGTGAGCCTTTCAGCTCCGTTGCGGGGACGCTGAAGAGGGACAGCAAATCGGCATAACCGCGCCGCGTGGGAAATGCCGAGCAATCGGTTTCCGCCGGAGTCTTCCAGAGTGTCGGGACATGACGCAGGTCGGTGAACTTCG
Source organism: Planctomycetaceae bacterium (assembly GCA_043738805.1). Taxonomy (GTDB): domain Bacteria; phylum Planctomycetota; class Planctomycetia; order Planctomycetales; family Planctomycetaceae; genus SXKJ01. The sequence goes on from JAYUFI010000227.1 coordinate 16,991, forward strand.
CTCCGATGGCGAGCGACTGATATTCGCGTTTGGTCGGATCACTGAAGAGGCCGGGGTTCGTCAGCCCGAATCGAATCGGGCTGTGAGCCATGCGAATCGCGCCCTCTTTCTCTGGCATCGCCAGCGTCGCGTGATGTCCCAACGGCGTTTTGCCCGACATCCCTTCGATGAGGTGCTGCGTGTAGACGACCGATTGACCGTCAACGAGCGACACTCGCTTGGTCACTTTGCCGGGGCGGACTTTCGTTTGCAGAGTCAGTTCCATTGAGGTCACGCTGTTGCTGGTCTTCGGTGGTTGGCTCAGCGTCCAATCACTCCCGGCGACTTCGCCGTG
>JAYUFI010000228.1:0-6495 GCA_043738805.1 Planctomycetaceae bacterium
CGCGGGCACATTGTCCGTCAGCGGTTCGCTGTCCGATTCAACAGATGTGAGCGTTGCCGCGAACGCGACTTACGACGTCGCGGCCAACGACAGCATCGACGCACTGAATGGTGCTGGGCGAGTCACGCTTGGAGCGAATACGCTGACGCTCGGAGCAAACAACGAACCGACCGCAATATTCTCCGGCGTGATCCGCGACACCGGCAACCTCACCAAGATCGGCACTGGCAAGCAGACGTTATCGGGCGCGAACACTTTTACCGGCGCGACGACCATCAACGCAGGAACATTGAACGTCAACGGCTCGCTGACCAGCAGCGTCACCGTGAATGCTGCGGGAACTCTGACGGGGAACAGCACGATCACTGGAAATACCTCAGGTGCCGGTACCGTCTCGCCGGGCAATTCGGCGGGAACCATCACGATCAACGGGAATTTCGCGCAGACATCGGCCAGCAATCTCAATCTTGAAATCGGCGGCCTGACAGCGGGAACGCAGTTCGATCGGCTCATCGTCAACGGCACGGTCACACTGGGCGGTCATTTGAACACAAGCCTGATTTCTGGCTTCACTCCGACATCAACGAACACTTTCAAGATCATTGACAACGACGGCACCGACCCTGTCAGCGGCACGTTCGCCGGTTTGAGCGAAGGAGCCATCTTCAACGTCGGCGGTACCGATTTCAAAATTAGTTATGTTGGCGGCACTGGCAATGACGTGGTCCTGTCGCTGCCGACGCCGGACATCGTGCTGAACTCTGTCACGACGGACGGCAATACGACGCTGGCGGTGAACTATCAGATTTTGAATTCTGCATTGGCCGGTCCGGTGGGAATTCGGTTCTGGAAGTCAGCGGATCGTTTTGCTGATCTCAGTGGCGATCTAGTCCTCAGCGATCTCGCAATCAAGAACAATGCCGACCTCACCGTTGGCTCACATACGCTCATGTTCACAATCGGCGTCACTGTCGGCTCACAGGTTCAATTGCCGGGTGCGATTTTGACTCAGGTGGACACGACGGTTGACTACTACCTGCTCGCGACGATGGACCCGACAGATCTGGTCAAAGAAGTCGACGCCAACTCGCTCAATGAAGATAACACGGCGGTTATCGCGGGTGCTTATGTGACTCCGAAGGCAATCTATGTTCACGGCGGAGAAGCCGGGGACACCGTGCAGTTGAGTTATCCTTCAACGGCGACAGAGAACATCACGTTGACAATGGCTGGGACGGTCAACGCCAGCTTCTCGTACGCGTATGCCACCACGACGCAATTCCGAATTCGGACTCACGGTGGCAACGATGCGGTCAATCTCTCGTATTCCGACAGCTTGTTCGCGAAGCCGATGTATGTCTTCGGCGGCGACGGCAATGACACTCTGGGGAGTGGCCAGGCCAACGATACGCTCAACGGTGGTGACGGGACCGACACGGTTGTGGCGTCTGGAAACGTGAACTTCACGTTGACCAACACTCGATTGACCGGCCTGGGAACCGATACGCTGGCCAGCATTGAAGCCGCGAATCTGACTGGCGGTGCCGACTCGAATACCTTTACAGCGACGGGCTGGACTGGTGCCGGCCACTTTGAGGGCGGGACGGGGACTCCGACGTCACCGTTGGGGAACGTCGACACAATCGTCGTCAGTAAGGATGCCAATTTCACGTTGTCCGACAACTCGCTGCAAACGTCCGACGGAGTGAATGTCATGCACCTCTCGCTGAGGGGCATTAGTCGAGCGTTGCTGACCGGTGGAGCGGGCGACAACTTGTTCGACATCACCGGATGGTCGGGAACCGGCAAGCTCACCGGAGGTGCGGGCAACGATACGCTCAACGTCACGCGTGACGCCAATATGAGTTTGGTGACGAAGTCCTCGCTCACGGCGATGACCATCGAGGGACTTGGATCAGGGCAAGGATTGATGAGCTTGACCGCGATTGAGGTTGCGAATCTCACGGGTGGCAGCAGCAACAACACATTCACGCTCAACAACTGGCTTGGCGTCGGCACCATCACCGGCGGTGGAGGACACGACACGATCATCGTTACCGCGACCGCCAGTGCCGCGAGCTTCATACTGTCGGATTCTCAACTGGTCATTTCGAGCGGCTTCAGCATGTCGTTGGTCAACATCACGACCGCGAATCTCATCGGTGGCACGAGTGCCAACTCCTTCGACGTCAGCGGTTGGCACGGCAACGGACTCGTCAGCGGTGGAGGCGGCAAGGGTCTCGACACAGTCACCGCCGCCGCCAATGCCGATTTCACCCTGAGCACAACCTCCGCAACCGACAGCACGTTGTCGCTCACGAATGGCCTGTCGATGACACTCAGTAATGTGAAAGCCGCGAAACTAACCGGCCTCATGAACCCGCACGTGTTCGTGATCTCCGGTTGGACACCCAGCGGCACGTTGACCAAAGACGCTGGCCAGCTCGTGGACCTCAAACGTTCGTAATGGGAATCACTCGGTTGTATCCACGCTATTCACCGCTCGCTTGTCAGCGGGAATCAAGCGATCCAAGATGCCGTTGACGAATTGGAAGGACTGCATCGAACCAAACTTCTTGGCCATTTCGATCGCCTCGTCGATAACGACTCGGTGCGGGGTTTCGGTGTGGAGCAATTCAAACGCTCCCAGCCGCAGAATGTTTCGGTCAGTCGGGGCCATGCGCGACAACTGCCAGTTGGCGGCCAGTTCTTCGAGATGACGATCAATCTGCGTGCGCCATTCGACGACGCCGGAGAACAGGCTCCAAGCAAATTCTTGCAGCGGTCGCTCGTTCAATTCTTCGGCGATCATGCTGCGGACGAGATCGACCGAGGCATCGGGATTGAGGTCTCGCTGATACAGCATCTGCATCGCAACTTCACGGGCACGGGTACGGCGGGAGGTAGACATGTGGGGGAAAATCCGAAACTCGAAATTGGAAACTCGAAGGAGGAACACTGAGCCCGAATCGAAGCCTATATCTTTTCAAACTTTGGGTTTTGAACTTCGGACTTCAACAACTTCAACGTGTTTACCATTTCAATGGCCGCCAATGCACACTCGGCTCCTTTGCTGCCGACCTTGCCACCAGCACGATTGAGGGCTTGGTCGAGATTTTCGCAGGTGAGTACTCCGAAGAGAACCGGGATGCCGGTCGCTTGAGCGGTGTGCATCAGGCCGGCAGCGACTTGGTGGTTGATGTAGTCATGGTGCGTCGTCTCCCCTTGAATCACCGCTCCCAGCGCGATGACGGCCGCGAACTTCTTGCTGCTCGCAAGATGTTGCGCGAGTTGCGGCAACTCGAACGAGCCGGGAGCCCACACGACCGTGATCTGATCGTCTTTGGCTCCGTGACGACGAAAAATATCAAGTGCGCCGTCGAGCAGACGGCGCGTGACGAGGTCGTTGAACCGCGACACGATGATTGCGAAGTGGTCGTTTCCGACAAGGAGGTTGGATTCGATGATAGTGGGCATCACTTTGGAGTTCGGCGATTCATCGCCGCTTTCATTTCAGAGGTCTTTGGAAAAAACCGTGAGAATCGTCTTTCAGATCGTTCTGGCTCAGCGTTTTTGAAACGCTGAGTTAGCTCAGATTCATCCCCATCAAGAACTCTTCGTTGGTTTTTGTTTTTCGCATACGGCTGGTGAGGAGTTCCATCGCTTCGGCGGGATTCATGTCGTTGAGAATTCGGCGGAGAATCCAGATGCGGCGGAGTTCCTCTTCGCTCAGCAGCAACTCTTCGCGGCGTGTGCCCGACTTGTTGACGTCCATTGCGGGCCAGACTCGTTTTTCGACGAGGCGGCGGTCGAGGTGAAGTTCGGTGTTTCCGGTTCCTTTGAACTCTTCAAAGATGACATCGTCCATGCGGCTGCCGGTATCGACGAGGGCGGTGGCGATGATTGTCAGACTGCCTCCGTCTTCGATGTTGCGAGCCGCTCCAAAGAAGCGTTTCGGGTTTTGCAGCGCGTTGGAATCGACACCGCCGGTGAGGATCTTGCCGGAGTGCGGAACTTCGTTGTTCCAGGCGCGAGCCAGTCGCGTGATCGAATCGAGGAAGATCACGACGTCGTGACCGTACTCGACCATCCGCTTGGCTTTTTCGATGACCATCTCGGCCACTTGGACGTGCCGGCTGGTCGCTTCGTCGAAGGTGCTACTGATGACTTCGCAGGTGGGGCCGCGAACTTCTCGCTCCATGTCGGTCACTTCTTCGGGGCGTTCGTCGATTAACAGCACGATGACGTAAGCCTCGGGGTGATTCGTGACGACCGCTTTCGCCAGCTTCTTCAGCAGAATGGTTTTGCCGGCTCGTGGCGGTGAGACGATCAATGCTCGCTGTCCCATGCCGATCGGGGCCATGAGATCCACAATGCGCGTGCTGAGGTCATCGGGATCGTGAGCCAGTTTGAGCCGCTTATTGGGATGCAGCGGCGTGAGGTCGTCGAAGCTGACTCGCTGCATCGCTTCGTTCGGGTCTTTGCCGTTGATCGCCTCGACGCGCAGCAATGCGAAGTACCGCTCGTTTTCTTTCGGCGGTCGGATTTGCCCGGCGACGGTCGCTCCCGTCTTCAAGCCGAAGCGTCGAATCTGGCTCGGCGAGACATAGATGTCGTCAGGGCAGGGGAGGTAGTGGTAGTCGGGACTGCGGAGGAATCCGAAGCCGTCGGGCAGAATTTCCAACGTCCCCTCGCCGAACATCAGGCCGTTGAGCTTGGTCCGCTCCTTCAGGATCTTGAAGATCAGGTCTTGCTTCTTCAGTCCGGTGTATTCGGACAACCCTTCCTTCTTGGCCAGCCCCAGCAACTCCTTGATCGTCATCCGCTGCAAGTCGGCAATGTGGATGTTGCCCTTCTTGATTTCCTCATAACGTTGATCGGAGGGAAACTCGTAAGCGTCCTCTTCCGAGTCGAGATCGTTTTCCACGAAGCCAACTTGGTTGGTGAGAGTTTTCGCTTGAGCTTGAGATTCAGTCATGATGGCCTCGGGACGTGTCGTCCGCAGAAGTGAAGTGAAGAGTTGGTAGGCAGGAGAGTGAGAAGATAGGTCAGACTTTGGATCTTCGTTTTGGAATGCGGTGTGTCAGCACCGCTTTGGATTTCGAATAACGAGACTAATCAATTACCGACGTGTCGATTCTGATTCGGTGAGGCGCTTTTCAAGACTTACAACTCGCATTTGCAGTCTGAGAAGAACCGGAAACAAGACACACCAAGTGAGCATCATAGACATCGCAGAAGAGAGAGCGTTGTTGTCAGTAGATGATCGTCGCGTAAACGCTGCAATCAAAACTGCTCCGAGCAAGTAAAATGAATAACCTACCAACATCCAGGAATGAGACGTGTCCACGAACCGACCCCAAGCAGCCGACTTAGGCTCCACTTGGTTGTTGGTAATGGCTTTCGCATCTGACATGGCAAGACTCCTGATTCCGATGAATCACGACAAATATCCAAAGCGGTGATGGCTCACCGCACTCCCAAGTTTCGAATCACCTGTTCCAATTGCTTTGCCGCGTCGTCCATGAACTTCGAGTTGTCGACCACAGCATCGGCCGCCGATCGCTTGCGAGGAAGCGGCCATTGGCTGGCTTCGCGTTTGGCGAGTTCCTCGGCGGACCAACCTCGGTTTGCTTGCACGCGAGCGATTCGGTCCGCTTCGGGGGTGTCGACGAAGACCACGTGGTCACAGGCATCTTTCCAACCCGCTTCCAGCAGCAAGGCGGCGTCGAGCACGATCAGTTCGACTTGCCGTTCCTGGCGAAGGTCGTGGATCGACTGTTCTGCCAGCTTGCGGATTTCCGGATGCACGATGGCTTCGAGGTCGTGTCGAGCTTGTCTGACGGTCGCGTCTTCACCGAACACAAGCCGTCCGAGTGATGATCGAGTGATGTCTCCTTGTGAATCAAAAATGGTTGAGCCGAACCGTTGAAGAAGTTGCTCTTTCACGGTCGGAAGTTGCAGGACTTGGTGGCCCAATTGATCCGCGTCAATGACGACCACCGGACAATGCGAAATTGCCTGGAAGCGCCGAGCCACGGAACTTTTCCCGGACCCAACGCCACCAATCAATCCCACGACGGGTATGACATTTGGCTGCGAGCACAAGGGATGAGGAACTCGAAAAGGAATTGGTGAGGAATGGTAGGTTCAAGCAATCCGTGAACCGGCAGGTTCGTGAGGAGCGTTCCATCGCGCCTCGGAGCAGAAATGAATATCGGCGAGTGGGGAGCATCGTGTCGTTGACGCGGGCCGATGTCAACAATCCAGTCTCGGTTTCCAGCGGTCATCGACAATTCAAAAGCCGTTCATTTGTCGGAGGTTTTCGGGGGAAACATGACGAATACGTGAAGCGCCGATGACGAAGTGAGCCCGTTGTGGTTTATCCCGGAGGGATCGCAGCCATTAGCCGGGGGTCGAGCGCAGTGACACCCCCGGTCGATGGCATACAAGCGAGTTTGCATCCCGGAGGGATGCCAGCGACGGAGTGAGCCA
>JAYUFI010000229.1:0-6489 GCA_043738805.1 Planctomycetaceae bacterium
GAGTGCCCGTCCTACGAGACTTCAACGATGCACTCCTGGATGCAAACAACGCGCGACGCGACGATCACTCAGCAGCAGCACAGACCGCTCGCGCAGATCGTGATTGCGGAACCGGAACTCGAAACTCCGTGGCTCGATGATCTGCGAAAAGCCTCGTTCACACCGACGTTGCACTCCAACAATTTCGACGCGTGCCAAACCGCGATCGAGCGGCAAGATGTGCATTTGGTGTTGATGTCGCTGCGGTCGCCGATGATGGACGGCATCCCGGCGAGCCGCTTGCTGCGACAAAGTCGCGCGGAGTCTGAAGTCGCGATCGTGTTGTTGTGGAACTCCAAGTCATTGGATGAAACTCTCATCACCGAAGCGCTCGCGGCTGGAGTGACCGACATCATTCGTCCGCCGTTTTCAACCGACGACTTGATTGCTCGATTGAATGCCGCACTGAAGCGAACGTCGCCGTCTGTCAACGCGAAGAGCAACGAACGTGTTTCAAAGGTGGCGGATACGGTGCGTGAGGGAAGCCGGCTCGAATCCGAGGTGCGTCAAGCGTTGGCCGCGATTCGAGAGAACTCCGCGACATCTCACATGGAACGAGTCGATCAAGCCGAAGAGTTCGATGACTCGATACCAACCGCACACGTTGAGGCAACGGCCTCGGCAACGCATCGAAGAGTGGACGACACGGTGCGACAAGGAAGTCCGTTGGAAAGCGAAGTACGACAGGCATTGGCCGCGATTCGCGAAAGGTCGTACGAGAAAGAAGAGAGTACGACCGGGGCTCGCACGGAGTCAGTGGCTCAGCATCAACGATTCGATGGGCCGCCGCAAACGACTCCTGTTAAGCCGGTCGCGGCAACACCGGTGTCGGCAACCGGTTCCGATGTCAGCGGAACCGAGTGGCTGCTGTCGCATGATCTGCCTCACGGATTCCGAGCACCCCGTTTCGATTCATCACGATTGAAATTTGTGTCGCCGGTCACTGATCGCGAACGAACGTCCGCTCAAGGACAAAGTAGCCAATCGGAAGTGTTGCTTGATCGTGTTTGGTTGTGTCCGCAGTGTCACGCAATGCCGAGCTTTCGTCCGGCGTGTCCTTGTTGTGGTTCGGCTCGCGTTGATCGCGATTCGCTGATGCACCACTTCGCGTGTGCGTACGTCGGACAGGTTTCCGAATTTCGAATCACGACAGACGGTGGACTTTCCTGCCCGAAGTGTTGTGCTCAGCGACTGATCGTCGGGACCGATTGCGAATCGCTGCACGGGCCACATCGGTGTGACGACTGCAATTGGAGCCCTCAAGAATTGGAAATCATCGGACATTGTCTGAAATGCGGCCTCCGGTTCCCGGCACATCAAGCGCATCTTGAAGACCTCATGGCGCATCACAGTGACGAGCCGGTTCACGCGCCTCATTTGGTAACAGGACGGGGTTCAGTGAAGGTTCCGATGATGGATGCGGCGACCAAGTCAGCCGAAGCGTGAGTTATTGCGAGGAATAGAGATGTGGTTCATGCGATTGAAGATATCCGTGATTGTCCCTGTTTTTATCCGCAGTTCGGCTTTGCTATCCGCAGGAAGTCATCGAACAGCAACTCCCTGCGGATGACAAAGTCGGACTGCGGATGAAATACCAAAAGTGTCGCAAGAAGAACTCGGACGAAACCTCATGTTGACCGATTGGCGGCATTGGCTGACATCGCTGCGATTCGATGAATTGGCCGTGATTTTGGGCGTGTTGCTGTTCGTTGATAGTACGCGCTATGTTTACGGCACTCTCTGCATGGCGGCGGTGGATGTTATTCGCGGTCTCTGCAACTGGCTGCGCGGCGTGCATCCGGCGACGGAGTACTCGCAGTGCCCGACGGTGTGTGTGCTGCTGGTTGGACACAACGAAGGGGACACGATCGGCGATGCGCTGCATTCGATGTGGGGTCAATACCCTCGGCTGGAATTGATCGTCGTCAGTGACGGTTCAACCGACGGCATGGCTGAGACGGCTCAGCGTTTCGCCTCCGAACATGCGGGTGTGTTGGTTCTCTGTCGTGACGAGCGCGGCGGCAAATCGAGCGCTCTGAATTGGGGTCTGCGTTACACGCGCGCCGAGATCGTCGTCTGTATGGATTGCGATTCGCGATTCTCTGACACCGCGCTGTGGGAGATCGTGCAGCCGTTTGCCGATCCTCAAGTGGGAGCGGTCTCGGCAACGGTCGAAGCGTGGAACGCATTTCATAACCTCTGCACGTGGCTGCAAGCTTACGAATACCGGCAGACGATCTTCATGGGTCGTCAGATGGCCGATCGGTTCAACACGTTGGCGATCGTCTCCGGAGCGTTCGGAGCCTTTCGTCGTGAGTTGCTCGAACGGATCGGCGGTTGGGATGTCGGACCCGGCGAAGATGGAGACATCACGCTGCGCATTCGGCGGCTTGGTTATCGCATCGCGGCCGCTCCACAAGCGGTTTGTCTGACGCAGGTGCCGTCGTCGTGGGTCCGCTTGTTTCATCAACGCCGACGCTGGGATCGTTCGGTCGTGACACATGAGTGTCGCAAGCATTTCGACATGGCTTACTTTTGGCAGCGGCATTTTCGCTGGAGCAATTTCGTTCTGTGCTTCGAGCGTTGGTTCTTCAACATCTATTGCCTCGCCAATTGGTGGATATACGGTGCCTGGCTGCTTTGGATCTTTACCGGTAACGCAGGGAATGTGTTGGCGTTGCTCTATCTTTGCCTGCTGACGCTGGAATCGGTGCAGACATTGTTGTTGCTGAGTTACTCTCGCTCACCGAGCCGTGACTTGTTGATCAGCCTGATCTTGCCGTTTTACCCGCTCTATCAAGCGTTCTTGAAATTCGCTGATGCCGTTGCCGTGATCGAAGAACTCTTTTTCCGCCGTTCCAAGAATGACAACTTTGTCCCAGAAAAAGTGCGTGATGCGACGTGGCATTGGTAGTCAGTGCCCAAGTAACTCGCAGCGTGAGCGAGGGTGGGTTCTTCAAAAGACTCTGAATTCACTGCATTCAGGAGCGTCCGCCCTCGCTGGCGCTGCGGGTTACTTTTCAGAGCACTCGGCATCACAGCCATCACGACCACGAGGGTCTTCGGAACTGTGGAGGTTTCAGCAATCGCAACGCCGCTCACGACGCATCGAGTTGAGCCGTGATTCTTGGATGTCGAGCCACATTTTCTGAAGCTCGCGCCGTCGCCGTGGTATTTTCGAGTGACTTGCTCGTCACGATGGTTTCAGTCCGAGAGTTGGAGAAAGGTCGCGACCAAGGATGGTCATCGAAAAGGAGTCACGCATGAAGGTCACACGAACGATGTTGAAGTACGCGATCGCCTTACCCGTGCTGGGAGCAGCCGGGTTGGGTTTCTGGATGAACTCTCATAAGGATGCGAAGGCGGAGCCGGACGCAAAAAATGAGACGGTCAAGTTAGACGTGGCGGTGATCTCTCCTCCCGGCGAGCAAGTTGGCCGCGTGGAGCAACTGACGTGTGAGGTGGCCAGAGGATGGCCGGTGATTCTCGTGAGGGATGCGAACGAACGATCGCCGTGGTGGGTGCAAGCGCCCGCTGAATCGGAAGGAGCCAACAAGTACAAGGCTCGTGTTCATTTCGGAAACGAGAAGACCGAGTCGGGTCAGAAGTATCAGATCGTTGTGTTATCGACACCGGATGCGTCGCAAGCTCAACGGTTTGAAACCGGGACAACGCTGGAGGGCCTTCCAGAACACGTCCCGCATTCTGATCCCGTGATCGTTGTGCGTCGCTGACATCCCCCCGTTAGCGACGTTTCCAAGGTGTGAGTTTCCGCCGCAATTTCCCCGACTGCGGCGGAAACTCCCCGTTTGGCTGCGGCCGTGTGAGGACAACGTGATCCGACATTTGCGAACGATGATTTCGCCGCGCGCCGGTTGGCTCGCGGCGATATTCCTATTTCTCGGCTTATCGACCGCGGCTCACTTCGCGAACGCCGCAGTGCCGAGCGTGGCGCTCATTGATGATTTTGAGAGTGGTATTCCGAATGTGCTCGATGGTTATCACGGCTCGTTTCAATCGGGCACAAGCAAGGTCGATCTCCTGCGCGACACAACTTTTTTCCATGGCGTGGGGAAGCGTGGAACAAGTCTCCGCATTCGCGCGAACAAACAAGAAGACGGCTTTTGCGGTGTCTGGTTTCAGTGCTTTGATTCCAAAGCGGCCAAGAAAAAATTCTTCAACGCAAAGCCGTTCGGCTATTTGTCGTTTTGGATTCGAGGTCAAACCGGCGGCGAGACATTCACCGTGAAGGTTGCCGATGGCGCATGGGTCGCGAAAGAAGATTCGCTGCCGCTGGGTGAACTTCGCAAATACTTGCCCAACGGCGTGAATCGCAATTGGCAAGAAGTGCTCATTCCGCTCAGCGATGCAGCGGCCCTTGATCTCGAACACTTCGGCGGCCTGACCTTCTTGTTTTCAACGCCGGGGCAGTCGGTCATCTACGTCGATGACATTTGCTTCAAGACCACGGCGGAGGTGAAGCTCAGTCCGAATCTGCCTGAGACTCAAGAACAAGCAATCGCCAAACGAGCAGCACCGCGCACGATGTGGTTATGGAAGCTCGATGAGTTGCTCGAACAAGAAACCGCTCGCGAAAACTTGTTTGATCTCTGTGCTCATGAAGGGATTGAACAACTTTGGGTGCAAGTCAGCTACAAAGTTGACCCGCTCTCCGTGCAAGTCGCTTCGACAGGTGGCAAGACGACCGCCGCGAACGTGCAACTGCGTCACGAAGAGCCACTGCGTCAGTTCCTCGCTGCCGCTCATCGAGCGCGTTTGCAAGTACATGCGCTCGACGGTGATCCGGAACACTGCGTGCGAGCGAGACATGCTGTGCCACTCGGTGTGGTCGATGCGATCATCGCGTTCAATCAAACGTCGTCCCCCGATCAACGCTTCGACGGCATTCACTTCGACAACGAACCGCACGCACTGCTCGGTTGGCATGACCGCTCACGTCGCGAAAAAATGCTGAAGGACTTCCTCGATTTGAATGCCGAATGTCAGCGCCGCGTGCGAACTCAGTCGGGGCTGACGTTCGGTGTCGATATCCCGTTTTGGTGGCATCACACCGATCCGCAAACCGGCAAAGCGATCGGCGAGGTGACATTCAACGGCAAGAAGAAAGCCGCGAGTTGGCATTGCCTCGATCTGTTCGACAACGTTGGCCTGATGAATTATCGCGACAGCGCCGACGGAGCGGACGGCATGGTCGTGCATGGTCAAGACCTGCTCGCCTACGCCGACAACAATAAGGGTGCCCGCATCTTCATGGGCGTCGAAACCATCATGCCGACTCCCACCGACACGTGGTACGTCGTCGGACTCCCTCGCAAACGATTCGAGGCGGCGTTGCGTGGACCCGGTCGCGAGTTCGCGGACTTGTGCCGTTATGACGGCTTTCGATTACGACGTATTGATGACGGACAGAACGTGCATGTGGGGCTCGAAGTCCCGATGTTGCCCGATACGAACGAGGTTGATCGCTTTGGCCGCGCATTGAAAACGATTGCCGAAAAGTTCGGAGCCTCGTCTAACAACTTGACGGCAAACACCGTGGCTCAATCGCGAACCGCTGCTGAAACCGCCGTGCGAGTCGATCCAGAACTTCGCAACTTCCGCAACCGCAACATTGCCAACGTGGGTGGAACGGAGATCGCTGGCTTCCAAGCGACCAACATCATGTTGCCGAAGATCACGTTCGGCGATAACACCTACGACGACTTCCAAACTCAGGTCACTGCCGCCGAAAACAGCTTCCGCGACTACAAAAAATTCGGTGGCATGGCAGTGCATTCCTTTGAGTCTTTTCAAATGCTCGCTCGCCCGCCCAGTGTCACTGCGCGGCGATAGACTTTGTGACGTCATCTCGCCCTCGGTTTCGTCTGAGCAGTTTTTTGTATTGCCCACGCGGATGAAGAGGGCAGGACAGATCAAATATGGATCGACTCTGCCAAGAGCAATTGCGGCGCAACGTCGAAGCGGACGATGCGTGGGCGTTGTATGAGCCGCATCGAACGCGAGTGACACAACTATTGCTCAATGCGCGAACGCCGTCAGCGACGCGGCTTTGCTTGCTAGGAGCCGGCAATCTCAATGACTTCGACCTCGCAGCGTTGATGTCGGTATTTTCTGAATTGGTCGTCGTCGATGTTGATGCCGACTCGCTGCAACGCGGCCTGACGAGACAAGGCTTCGCGCACGATGCGCGTCTTCAAGTCATCGCACCGGCTGACGTCACCGGTATCTTCACCGAGCTGTCGTCGATGATGTCCGGTCAGTCGATGCAGACCGAGCAACCTCCGAGCGACGAGTTGATCGAGCGTTGCTTGATCACTCTTCAGCAGCCTCCGAACTTGGGTCTCTCCGCGCCGTGCGGTGTCGTTGCGTCAGTCGGTCTGCTCACTCAATTGATTGATGCGGTCGTCAAATCGGTCGGCGAATCGCATC
>JAYUFI010000230.1:0-6483 GCA_043738805.1 Planctomycetaceae bacterium
AGCCGACGATTCTTTGACCGCTCGGTCGCGCGAATCCAACATCGAACCGAGCCCCAACAATCCGAGCATCAAGAACAACGTCAGTAGCAACAACCCGCAGCCCATTGCGGTCATCTGTGTTTTGAATTGCGATCGTTCGGAGAGAGTCTCGAAGTGCAAATCAATCGTTCGCCGCCTCCGTAACGAACGCCGGGCGGCGTCGAGCACATCGAACACTCGCACGGCGTCGGACCAGTCCGGTTGAGCCACTTGCTCGTGACGACAGGCCGCGACGAACGACTCGATCAACGACGTCGGGATCAGCGATTCGTAGGACGGTCGCTCTTGCCCGTCACTCGGCGAGTGACGGGCAAGAGTGCCCGTCTTACGAGTTTGCTCGTGATCTATTTCCAACAAACAACGTTCAACAGCCTGTGTGCCTTGGTCAGTCTCGACCGTCAGTCGCCAACTCGGCGCGTCGCCGCGTCGAGCATTCCACATCGCATCGGGCAAACCCGCGCCCGCGAGTGTCAGCGTTGCTTGCGAACAACCTTGCTCGGTGTGTCCCGATCGCAACGACGTCACTTGATCGTAATTGCCGCCCAGCCAACGCAGCACGTCGATGCCGTCAACGGATGCCGCTTCAATCTCACGTTCGCTCAGCAAGCTCGTCGTTCCGCGTGTCGGCGGGAGTTCGACGTCGATCTGAATTCGCCGGACCTTGCCAAGTTCTCCTGCGGTCATCTGCAACGACAGCGACAACAACTCCGCATCGGCTCGATGCACGAACGCAGGCATTAGCACGACGTGCGAATCATCGCGAATCAACGAAAGCTCGTACCCGCAACCGGTTCCGAAGTCCGCTTGCGGGACAATCAACAACGGCTTGCCCGACGACGCGAGTTGCTTCGCGGCAGCCTGCACGTCATCGCTGTCACCGGCCACGATCACCGCCTCGACAGTCGAGTCGATGAGTAGCTCTTCCCACCGACTCGGCGTCAGCGCCGCGACTGTGACACTTCGCGAACACAGAGACTCAGACAGCGCGGTTCGAACAAGCTGATGCCCGGCTTGCTGCACCGCACCAATCAACGGCAATGCGGCAGGATCGTCACCGAGCAATGCGAAATTCATGAAGCTGTGTCCTAGTTACTCAAATTGAGCGATTTTCAACGCAAAGGTGCAGAGAGCGCGAAGGAACGCCAAGAATTCATTTCTCATCACCATTTGCAAGGAAACTTTGGAAATGGTCGTCTTCCTGATTTCTTTGCAGATCTTCGCGTTCTTTGCGTTGAACAGTCTCCCCTAAAGCCGCTCAGTTTGAGTCATTGAGTTCAATCATCTCTCGAATCGCCGTTTCCGTCACCGCATTGATTACGCCTCGCTCCGTAATGATCGCCGTGATCAGTTCAGCGGGGGTCACATCGAAGGCGGGATTGTAAACGTCGATCCCGTCGGGAGCCGTTTGCCGACCGAAGCCGCGAGTGATCTCATCTGGCGAACGCTCTTCGATCGGGATTTGCTCACCGCGTGACAGCGACAGATCAAAAGTGCTCGACGGAGCTGCGACGTAAAACGGCACGCCATGCGTCTTCGCCAGACAGGCGACGGAGTACGTGCCGATCTTGTTGGCCGTGTCGCCGTTCGCCGCGATCCGATCCGCGCCGACAATCACCGCCTGTACCTTCCCTTGCCGCATGACGGTCGCGGCCATCGAGTCACAAATCAACGTGACCGGCACTCCTCGCTGATGCAGCTCCCACGCCGTCAACCGCGCCCCTTGCAGCAACGGCCTAGTCTCATCAGCGAACACTCGCAATTTCTTCCCACTGGCAATCGCCGCATAAATCACCGACAGAGCCGTCCCATCACCCGCTGTCGCCAACGCTCCGGCGTTGCAATGCGTGAGCACTCCATCGCCGTCATGCAGCAACTCCGCCCCATGCCGACCGATCTCCGCACACATCGCTCGGTCTTCCGCCTCAATAGCGCGTGCTTCATCCAGCAACGCGATGACGGCCTCTTGCGGTGACGCCTGCGGCATCCGCTCGGCAACTTTTCGCTGTCGATCCAACGCCCAAAACAAATTGACCGCCGTCGGCCGACTTGCCGCCAAACGGTCAATCACCGCATTGAGCCGCTCGTCAAATGTTGGTCGCTCACCACTCGCCGCGTCACGCAGTCCCAACACCACTCCATAAGCCGCCGCCACACCGATCGCCGGAGCCCCACGAACTCGCAGCAACTGAATCGCCTCAAACACTTGTTCGACCATCTGACAGTCGAGCATCCGCACCTCATTCGGCAACAGCGTCTGATCGAGCAATCGCAACACGCCGTCCATCCCGCCGAGCCATTCAACGACGGCTGGGCCATTGCTGGAAATACTTTGTTTCATCGAATTCAGCTCACCAGTTGAGGGCTTCTGGAACCCGTTGAAACAAAGATTGAAGCTCCCGATATCGATCGCGCTGACGTTTCATTTCAGCCCACACCGTCGGATGCCGCATGTGCCGAACGGAGTCACTCATGTGCTGAAGGTCGGCCGCTGAAGCTCCCTGATGACGCGCGTCGTCATAAGCGATGACTCGGTCTCGATAGGCATCAAAAGCCTCGCTACGTGCGGCGATCAGCTCGTCGCGGTCGTTGAGCTTGAGAATCTCAATCGTGCATTCTGCGCGGGAAAAATCCACGGTGCCGAGCGGTGCCAGCGGCTGAAAATAGAACGTGCCGAGCAAGTCCAACTGAAGATAGTCGAGCGGGTTCTCAAATCGCGGATTGATGAATGCCGCTTGACCATCCGCTGGTGGCATCACTGCGGCATTGCGTTTTCGAGTCACGTCAATCAATTGGCCGCTCAGAGTCGTCACCATGAACCGGTTGCTCTTGCCACCGTTGCACCTTCCGCAGGCATACAAGTAGTTGTCCCAGACAAAGACCACTTCCGGATACAAGTCTTTGGGGCGAATGTGTTCGACTTCGTCCGCCACCGAGTCCTCGCAATACATGCAGCGCCGCGTCCGATTGCACATCGACTTCAACGTGGCTCGCACCGTTTGAAACGTCGCGTTGCTTTTCCGGTTCTCGAAATTCTTTTTCCCGAGCGCCACGCGCTCCGCGTAATCGACCGCGGCATTCACCTCGGCCTGATACTCCGCGAGTTTGATCGCCGCGTCATCCGGCAATGATTGATCGGGAATACGAATCATGGCTGCATCGAAAGCGTGTGAGCGGTTGTGGGAAGTGCGGATCGAAGCTCGGTCTGTTCGTGCTGTTCCGCTTCGGACAATCCGGCGTTGATTTCCTTCACGTTCAACTCGGCGAGCCGTTTCAAATGCTGCCGCGAACGATCGGAGCGCGTGATTCCCTCGCCGAATACACCGGTGCCAAACGCTTCGAGGACGTTACCGTCCAACAACCGCCGCAGATCATTTCCCGTGATGAAGTGACCTTCTTCATCCGAACCAGGTGACGGCAATCGGAACACAGTCCCCACATCAGCGGCTTGGCAAACCAACGGACTATGTGTGGTGACGATGAATTGAATGTTCGGAAAATGCTCACGGAACCACAGCCCAACTTGCTTCTGCCATGTCGGATGAAGATGAGCGTCAATTTCATCAATGAGCACGATGCCCGTCGCGATGATTTTCGTTGGATCGCTTGGATCGAAAACCTTTAGAGGACCATAAACCGCCGCCAATTGACGAATCAGGTCGAATGTGAGGCTAAGAACGGAACGATATCCGTCGCTAAGCTGATTGACTTTAACCTCGGCTCCATTGCCATCGGTGAAGACAATTCCGTCTGACGTTATCCGTTCGATCTTTGCTTGGAACGGCAGAAAATCTGGCTGGTTAATAAACGCCGTGACGTGTCGCAACAACCCCCCAGCATCGGGCTGCTTTTCCAAAGACTTGAATTGAAGTTCCCGCAACCATTCGAGGCATTGCGTTAGTGCAAAGCTTTCATCGAGAAGAGAAAGATGCCTGCCGAGTCGTGCCTTTGTCTGAGCTAGTTCTTTAAGACGTTGGTCCTCACCTGTGAACCTTCTAAATGGGCCGTAACCGACCGAAAAAACTTCATTATCGGGATTCCAAGGGTGTGGCGTTAAACTGTGGATTTCCGTTTGAAACCCAATCCCTGACTCAGCATTGGCATAGAACTCCATCTGGACTCGTGGATATTTTGCGTCATTCTTTCCTGGGGAGTGTGTGCCGAAGCGAGGACTGAGTCGTAATTCCACTTGTCCGCATCGAGTGCTGCGACGGGGCCAGTCAGAAAAATTTGTCCAAAGAGCCGAGGCGTCATTTTCTCCAATCAGCGTGATTGCGACGCTCTTCAAGAATGAACTCTTGCCACTTCCGTTATTGCCGACGATGACGTGCCAACCTGGCAACGAGGCATCGTCTGGAATACGCCATGTAAGTTGCGTAATCGACCGGATATTGGTGATCTTGGCTTCGCGAAGGTACATGTTGGGCCTCGCTAATTAGACGGGGGCGATGGTGGGTTGCGGCTTCTCTTTGCTCTCTTCCTCATCATCATCGAACGGTTTCGGCTTCGGGAACCATTGGCAGACGAGGATTCCCATTTCATACAGGAAGATCAGTGGCATCATCATCATCACCATGCTGTAAGGCTCGGCGGGGGTGAGGATCATGGAGAGGATCGTGATGACGAGGATCGCGATGCGGCGTTTCTCGCGGTAGTCGGTCACTTGGAAGATCGACAGTCGTTCGAGGAACAGCATCACCAGTGGCAGTTGAAAGCTGATGCCGAACATCACCGGCAGCATGATCGCGAAGTCGATCCAGTCGGCGACGCGAATTTGCGTCTGAAACTTCAGCGAGTCGGAGAACGCCAACAAAAATTCCAGCACGAAGGGAAAGACGCAGAAGAAGCAGAAGACCGCTCCGCCCATGAACAGAAAGACGCTGAAGGGCAGATAGATGTGGATGTATTTTCTTTCGTGGGGATACAGCCCCGCCGCGATGAACAGCCAGACTTGATAGAAGACCCACGGGCTGGAAAAAACCAAGCCCGCCACGAATGAGACTTTCATCCAAGTCATGAAGCCTTCCTGAACCGTGAGCACGATCGGACGCTGCTGCATCTCGACTGTCTTTTGCAGTTGCTCGAATTCCGGTGCGGTGACTTGGATCGCGATCAACTTCGGCGCGGCTTGCTTGTCCCCCGTTGCGGTGGCCGTACTTTTGCCAGTCGGCTTCTCAGCGGGTTTGTTGCCGGTTGCCGGCCCCACATTGGGATTTGCCGCGGCGGCTGCGGGGAATCGAGCGGGGTCGAACTGATGCAGCGCGTCGATCAAATCCACAGGATTGACGGTGATGGTGATCACTTTCGGATCGGCATTCGCTTCCGCCACCTTCGGTTTTGGTGGCGGCTCGGCAGACGGCTTGCCGTCCCACCAGTCCTTCGCCTTTTGCAGGGAAAACATCTGCGACACTTCGTCGGTGATCTTGGTCCCCTGACCGCGTGCCCGGAGCGCGTCTTCGATCGGCTTGCGAACGACCATCATGACTTGATCGCCGAAGTACATCGTCACGCCGGTCACGAGCGTCAGCCCGACGACCGCTTTCCACAAACGGACTCGCAAGTCTTCGAGGTGTTCCCCGAAGGTCATCGTCGTATCGTCGAACAGGTCTTTTGCGTGTTTCTTGCTCATGACAGACTCTCCGCGCGATGTCCGATAAGGATGCAGGGACTTGCACGAGCCGATTTGGCTCAACGAGCCAAGCGAGGAAGAGCCACTCCGTAGCCCGGTTTTTCAAACCGGGTGTAATGATCAGCCCGGTTTGAAAAACCGGACTACGAACACACAAAGTTTTTCCTCACACCCGATCCAGTTCGCAGTGGTCCCCGGTGATCAATTTGGCCAACGTCGTTTGACGTCTCACCAAGTTGGGCATCGGATGGTCCACTCGCTTCACCCGCCGACAGGAGCAGGAACTGGGAGCGGCCGACGGCGGAGGATTGTAGGCACGTCAGCGTCGCGAGTGAAACGCAGACGCTAACCGATCGGGCGGCGAGCCGGATTGCGGCACGACGCTCCGCGTCGTGCGATCGCGACGCGGAGCGTCTCGCCACAATCTTGTAGACATCACGGCTATTGCCAGTGATTCTTGCTGTGTCGGCGCAGTGACTCGAAGACGGGCTTCGGTTGGCCGGTTTGATTCAGCAGGCCGGCGTTCGGAAACTCGTGTGGCTCGGCGTCGCTCAAATGCGTCCAGAAAATTCCGGTGACCGCTTGTTTGGCAACCAGCAGCGGCAAGTAAGTGTCGATCCACTCGGCTTGAGCCGCTTCGCTCCACGGCGTCTTCCAACTGTTGCTGTCCACTTCGAGCGAACCGCTCGCTTGCGGGTCGAGCGCAGCGGAAGACGGGAACGCAAGCGTCACGTGAATCGGCACTTCGAGCGCGCTCCAGACATCAATCATGCGAGAGAAGTCGAGCACATCACGTGAGGCCGAGCCGCGATCTCGAT
>JAYUFI010000231.1:0-2460 GCA_043738805.1 Planctomycetaceae bacterium
AGCTTGCGGTCGATGCGGCCGTTGCGCTGCTCCAGTCGGCTGGGATTCCACGGCACGTCGAAATGAAACAGATTTGCGCAATGGGCTTGCAGGTTCAAACCTTCGCGAGCGGCATCGGTGGCAATCAAGATGCGCAGCGGATGCTTGCCGGGATCGGCGTTGAATGCCTGCTTGATCGCTTCGCGGCTCATGACGCCCGAAGTTTCTGTGGAAGTGGCCGGTGTGCTTCCGGCATAGACGGCGATCCGGTCGTCGGCTCGATCCGAACCTTGGATCGCTGCCGAAAGCTGCTGGACCAGATACCGCTTGGTGTCGTCGTACTCGGTGAAGATCAGGATGCGTGTGTCATTCCACTTCGCGATTGCTTTTGCCGAAGTGCCGAGCGGCGGCAAGTCAGGGCACATTTTCTTCCGAATCCAATCCACCAATTTGCGCACACGAGCGTCGGGACGGCCGCGCGCTGACTCGGCTGCGTCTGTCATCTCGTCCAACAGTTTTTGCTCGCGGGCAAAAGTCACCTGTGCTTGCTTGTCGGCCAGCGTGCCTCCCGTAGCTGCGGTGACGGCCGCGAACTGAGCGTCCTCTTCAGCCTGAAGTTCGTCTTCGGCGAGCGTAGCTCGGTCGTCATCGCTGCCGACCGGAGAACTCAACAGGTCGAATAGTCCGACAGTTGAAGTCGCGGCCTGAACAGTGCTGCTGGCTTGAAACTCCGCCCATTGCCGCTGCACCGTCTTCCGGTGAACTCGCAACGTGCGAGCGAATGCCTCGATCGACGACAGCAACCGCTGCTGCAATCCGGTGATCAGCAGCCCGGCCGCGGCTTGCTTCCGTTTTGTCTCGCTGCTGAGCCGCTGCTCGCGGAGCTTTCGATACTCGTCGAGCAACGCGACCAAGCGCAGTTCGGCAGCCTCGGCCGGAAGCCCGTCGATGTCGATCTGCACGACCTTTCGCTCCGGGAAACCGCCTTGAATGGTGCGCAGGTCATCTTTCAATCGCCGCACCATCACGGCGTCGAGCGACTTCCTCGTCACCGGCACACCTCGGCAGAACCGCTGCGAATCGAGCAGTTCCAACAAAGCCGAGAAGCTGTTGGAATGTCCGTTGTGCGGTGTCGCCGAAAGAAACAATCGGTGTTCAAACCGGGGAGCCACGTCGCGAATGGCTCGCGTGAATTGCGAGTCGATCGCGTATTTCTGGCCGCTCGCGGGAGCCGCGTGATGGGCTTCATCAAGAATCAACAGCGAACCACTTTTGAAATCGCCCAGCCAGTCGATCAGCGGAGTCGTGTAGGCTTCATCAATCAACAGCCGATGCGAAACGAGAAACCGCGAATGAGTGCTCCACGGATTCACTCCGAAGCCCCGCTCCCGCCGAATCCTCTTCATGTAGTCCTTGTCGAGAATCTCGAACGTCAGTCCGAAGCGAGTCTCCAACTCATCCTGCCACTGCATCAGCATGGACGGCGGACAACAGACAACGATCTCGCGGGCCTTCTTCCGCAGCAGCAACTCGCGAGCGATCAAGCCGGCCTCAATGGTTTTCCCCAAGCCCACGTCATCGGCAATGAATAAGTTCACGCGAGGCAGCAGCAACGCCTTGCGAAGCGGCTCAAGCTGATAGGCGTCGAGATGAATTCCGGCTCGGAACGGAGACTGAAACAGACGCGGATCGGTGGACGTGACGCAGTTCCATCGCAGCGTGTTCAAGTATGCCGAAAAAACCTTCGCTTGATCGAACCCACGCTTCGCGATCGCCTCCCACGCCTCGCCAGTCCGAATTTCGGTGTCGATCTCACGCTCCCAAAGCACTTCCAACGGTTGGCCCTGAGCATCATCGTCCACGCACGAAAGTCGGACGAGTGTGCTGTCGGCCGCTTGTGGCGGCTGAACGACAGACTCCACGAGATAGTTCCGCTGCCGGACGATCGCTATCTGCCCCGCACGCGGACCGGCTTCGGACTTGTCTTGTTGCGTTTTGGACTCTGCCATCACAAAGGTGCATCCACAGACGTTGAGGCGTTGATTTGCGAACTTATCTCGGCGCGGATTCGGGCACTGACGACGTGCAAACTCGCCGCTCCTCATCATAGCCATAAATGGATTCAACCATGAAGGAGAGCGACACGAAGAAGTGGGGCGGAGTGATGGGCTGAAGTTGCCAGAGCGGAGTCCTTTGGATTTTGCCGCTCGCGCCGAGTGAAAAGTACGGCGAGTGTCGAGCGCGTTTGCAATCGCACGATGAAATTGATCCCCAAGCGAATTCGCTTGGGGATCGGCTCGAAGAGCCAGCGGTCAGAATCGGCCACCGGTTTCGTCTTCCAGTCCAGGGGCTTCGGTGTCTTCCTGGCCGGGAATCGGCGTCTCGTAGCAATACTCTTGGGCTTTCGACAGACAGAAGAGCAGAGCCGGTAAGTCCGAGGGCTGGTAGGACGCGGCGTCCTTCCATTGGCCTGACTTCGCA
>JAYUFI010000232.1:0-2459 GCA_043738805.1 Planctomycetaceae bacterium
GTGGCTTGGTCAGTGACCGGCACGGGCACCAATCATGCTGATGCGAGTGATTTCGGTGGCTCGCTCCCTTCCGGCACGATCTCGTTCGCCGCGAATCAGACCACGGCAACAATCACCGTGAATGTTTCGGGAGACACCACCGTCGAACCGGACGAGACATTCTTGGTAACGTTGTCGAATCCCGTCGGTGCCGCAATCTCTGTCGCGTCCGCCGTCGGAACCATCCTGGCCGATGAAACCTCGTTAGCGATTGCCGCCACCGACGCTGACAAAAACGAAGGGAACAGCGGCACCACGCCATTCACCTTCACCGTGACTCGCGTGGGAGACGTTTCGCAAACCTCCACAGCCACGTTTGTGGTTTCCGGAAATGGTGCGACTCCCGCAAACGCGAGCGATTTTGGGGGAACGTTTCCGACGGGAACCGTCAGCTTCGCCGTCGGCGAAATGTCGCAGACCATCACGATCAATGTTGTCGGGGACAGTGTTTATGAAAACGCCGAAGGTTTTCTCGTCACCTTGTCCAAGCCGACTGCCGGAGTGGTGCTCGCAACAGCGACCGCAAGCGGGATCATCCGCAACGACGACCCTGCCGACTTGGTTTATACAGGCAGCGGCAGCACCGTCGTTACGGTGAGCGTGTTGGCCAACGGAGCGTTAGCCGGTCATTTGCAGGTGAAACTGGGATCGGTCATTCAGTCAGACGTCGATCCCGTATTCCTCCGATCGCTGACGATCAACGGCGGGTCGGGCAATGACGTGATCAATCTGACCGGCTTATCGCACAGTTTGTACTCGGCGTTGACCAGTATTGTGCTCAGCGGCAACGCGGGGAACGACAGCATCATTGGTTCGAGTGAGTTCAGCGAGACGATCAGCGGCGGGGCAGGGAATGACACGCTCAATGGTGGCACAGGAGGAACCGATCGCTTGGTCGAGTCAGCAGTGCCGAATTCTACAACGGCATTATCACTTACGCTTTCCAACACAACTCTCACCGGTGGGCTGGGATCGGATGCGATCTCGAACTTCGAGGAAGCATTGTTCACCGGAGCCAACGGCGCGGACACATTCAACACTTCGGCATTCAGCGGACAAGTCACGTTGATCGGCAACGGAGGGAACGATTCGCTCACTGGCGGCACGGGGAATGATTCGCTGGATGGTGGGGATGGGAATGATCAACTCACGGGGAGTGGTGGGAACGATCAGATTGTCGGTGGCGGTGGGACGGACACGCTCATTGAGCAAGGATCAACTCATTTTGTGTTGACGCCGACTTCGTTGACGGGGTTGGGAACGACGGCGATTGGTTCGATCGAACTGGTCAAGCTGACGACGGCGAATACGAGTTCGAGCATCGACGCGTCTTTGTTCGCGGGTGCCACGACGCTCACTGGCGGCAATGGGAACGACACGATCTTGGGCGGCTTGGGGGCTGATTCGATCGTCGGTGGTGCTGGCAGTGATTCGCTGTCGGGTGCCAATGGGAATGACTCCATCGACGGTGGCGCGGGGGACAATGATTCAATTTCTGGTGGGTTGGGGAACGATGTGCTCGCGGGCGGAGCGGGTGTCGGCGATCGCTTGATTGAAGCGACCGGGGACAGCAATTCCACGCTCACTCTGACCGCAGCGAGCCTGAGCGGCAGTCTTGGTGCGGACAAGCTGTCGGGCTTTGAAGCGGCGTCGCTCACGGGTGGTGCGGGGAACGATGTGTTCAACGCGAGTGCGTTCACATTCACGGTGACGTTGGTTGGCGGTGCGGGGAATGACTCGCTTGTCGGCAGCACGGGCAACGATCGCTTGGATGGGCAAGCGGGCATGGACTCGCTCACGGGTGGCGCGGGGAATGATTCGCTCTTCGGCGGCGATGGGATCGACCTGTTGATCGAAGTGAGCACTGCTTCTGCCGCGACAACCTTCACTCTGACCAACACCGGACTGACCGGCTTTGGGACGGACGCATTATCGAGCATCGAAACAGCCAGTCTCACGGGTGGGACTGGCAACGACAAGTTGAATGCCAGTGCTTTCACGCTTGGAGGCGTCACGCTGTTGGGAGGCAATGGCAACGACACACTCACTGGCTCGAACGCTGGCGACCTGTTGAACGGCCAAGCGGGAACCGACAACCTCGTGGGTGGAGCGGGCAACGACACGCTGATCGGCGACGCTGGCAATGACACCGTTGATGGTGGTGCCGATACCGATCAACTCGTTGAAACCGGTGATTTCAACTTCACACTGACCAATACGCAGCTCACGGGGAACGGCACTGATAGCCTCGTCGGGAACAGCATTGAACTCGCCGTGCTCACAGGTGGTGCCGGTAACAATAAGCTGGATGCTTCCTTATTCACCGGAGCGGTCACTCTGCTTGGCCTCGGCGGCAACGACACGTTGATCGGCAGTTCTGCCAACGACTCGCTCGATGGTGGTGCGGGGAACGATGTCCT
>JAYUFI010000233.1:0-6477 GCA_043738805.1 Planctomycetaceae bacterium
CACCGGCAAGCAGACACCACATGACTCGCTTCATCGTTTCGTTCCTTTTCGTTTGGTTCTTCTGGCAGGAGTGTGTGACAGGGCGGTTTCAACCGGAGCAACGGCGAGAGACACGCGACCCGACGCTGACCGAAGCGGCGATATGATGGAAACCGCTTCGCCCCCCCGCAAGAGCCCCGGCGTCCTTTCCAGCAACTCACTTTGGGAGAAATCGTTTCGTGCCGATTGTCAGACACATTCCGCAACGTGCGGTGAATTTGAAACAACGATGCTGGGCAATGCCGGAACATTTCTCGCGAAAAGCTGGCCGACTCGTACCGTCAACGCTCGCATGCCACTGGTTGAACATTGGCCGACATTGAGCGCCACTGCGAGCGTGCTTGACGGCCTGCGACAGAACGGAAAAGCTCTCACTCGTGTTGCCCCCGTTGACGGGATTGTGCTGGTTGTTCAGTGGGAGCGATTGCCGCTGGCGACGAACGTTGTTGACGCTTGGCCAATTTTGTTTTTGGAGTTTCTTATGAAGATCGTTCACGTCGAAGTCATTCCTCTGACCGGTGCCACTGTTGATGGCGGCTGGCCGCAAGGGCATGAACCGCAAGAGAATTTGCACACGCTCGTGGAAGTACAGACGGATGAGGGGTTGTCTGGCTGGGGGAGTTGTTTCACGTCGGGCAAGCTGGTTGTCGGTGCCGTCGAGTTACTGTGGCCGCTGCTGAAGGGGGAGTCGGCCGTTGAACCGGAACGAGTCAGCGAAAAACTCCGGCAGGCGAGTTTCTGGCAGGGCAGGGGGGGCTCCGTCGAGCATGCCATCAGCGGGATCGACATCGCGCTGTGGGATCTCTTCGGCAAGGTCTGCGGTCAGCCGGTGTCGCGACTGCTCGGTGGGAATTATCGGCAGCGAATTAAGCCGTATGGTTCGATCCTGTTTGATGAGCCGGACAAGTTGCGTGAGACGCTAGAGGCAACGGTGGCTCGCGGCTTCAAGGCGATCAAGATGGGTTGGCGACCGTTCGGTCGGCGCGATCGGAAGTTCGATGAATTGCTGATCGGGACTGCTCGCGAAACAGTCGGGGCGGGCATCGAGTTGATGGTGGATGCCGGGGGCAGCGAGCAGTTTTGGCCACACGGTGTGAGCTGGGCTCGCGAGACGGCACACATGCTCGCGGACTACGGCATCGTGTGGTTCGAGGAAGCACTGCCGCCGGACGACATCGAAGGTTACATCGAACTGACGCGCGTTTCGCCAGTGCCGATTGCCACCGGCGAAGTGCTGACTCGGCGGCAGTCATTCATCCCGTGGCTTGAACGACGAGCGGTCGACATCATCCAACCGGACAGCACCAAGAACGGTGGGCTGAGCGAATCGCGGCGCATCGCCTGGATGGCTTATGACCACAACATTCAAATGGTGTCACACGGTTGGAACACGGTTATTGGTTTGGCCGCCGACTTGCAGCTCGCTGCCGCCATGCCGATCGCGCGGTACGTTGAATATCTCACCCCGTGCGCGTATATCGAAGACCTCACCGTCGAGCCGTTCCGAGTCGATTCGGAAGGCTATCTGGAAATCCCGACCACGCCCGGTTTGGGTTTCGAGATCGATCGCGAGAAGCTGAAGAAGAAGTACGACGCGCGGCTGTAAGAGATTCGTGATCGAAATGCCTCTACGTAGCCATCACGCCCCGCGTGATGAGCCGAAAGTTTATCGACGTCCCGTGAAGCGACCGGCTCATCACGCGGAGCGTGATGGCTACGTAGTGACCGGCTCATTGGGATTTTCCAGCAGATGCACATCCAACGTGGCTTTGAAACACCGGAACTGTACCGCGGCGGTTGGGTGACCATCGGCAACTTTGACGGCGTGCATCGCGGTCATCAGGCGATGCTAGCGACACTCGTCGCGCGAGCCCGAGAGGCGAACGCGCCCGCCGTCGTCATGACGTTCGATCCGCATCCCATCACCTTGCTGCGACCGAATCAAACGCCCCCCGCGTTGAGCCTGCTGGATCACAAGCTGGAACTCTTCGAGCAGCATGGAATTGACACGGTGATCGTTTACCCGACCGATCAAGCGTTGTTGAAGCTGGCACCGGAAGAGTTCTTTCAAGACATCGTCCTGGGACACTTGAACGCGGTCGGAATGGTGGAAGGCCCGAACTTCTTTTTCGGGCGAGGCCGAGCGGGCAACGTCGACACGTTGCGATCGCTGTGTGACGTGGCGAGACGATGGTTTGAGGTTGTCCCGGCTTTGATCGTGTGCGGACGGATGGTTTCATCGAGCGAGGTTCGCGCGTTGATCGCTGCGGGACAGATCGCGGAAGCGGTGGAGATGCTTGGTCACCCTTATCGAGTTCGGGGCGTTGTTGGGACCGGAGCGGCACGCGGACGAACAATTGGATTCCCGACTGCGAACCTCGACGGGATCACCACGTTGTTGCCGCCAGATGGCGTTTATGCGGGGCGTTGTCGGATCGACGATCAGGCGTATTTGACAGCGATCAACCTCGGCCCGAACCCAACGTTTGGCGAGTCGGCACGCAAGTTTGAGGCGCATCTGCTGGACTTCCGCGGCGATCTTTATGGACGAATGCTCGACATTGATCTGATTGCGCGGGTTCGGGACACCGTGCGGTTTGAATCGAGCGAGGCATTAAAGCAACAGCTAAATACAGACCTTCTCGCCGTGCGCACTCTGGCGAATGGGGCGGGGCGGGAGTAGCTTGGGACGTTGATAGGCGACATCGTCTGCCGTAGGTTGGGACTCCGTCCCGACTGCACTGCGATAGAGACTTATTCCATAGACGGGGCGGGACGGAGTCCCAACCTACGGCAGACGAACCCACCGAAATCTCACACCACAAAGCCCACCGTATGACCATCAATTGGGAACCGCTTCGCTCAATCATCGCTGATAACCAGCGGTTCGTGCTTTCTAGTCACATTCGGCCTGACGCTGATGCGATTGGTTCGGAGTTGGGCATGGCCGCGTTGTTGGAGGGTATGGGGAAGACCGTTCGCATCGTGAACCCGTCGGCGCTTCCTGCCAATCTTTTGTTTCTCGATCCGACCCGGCGCGTGAAAAAACTGGGCGAAGGAATGACGTCAGCGGAGGTGATCGACAATGACGTTCACATGATTTTGGACACGAGCGCATGGGGGCAATTGACGGAACTGGGTGGGCTCATCAAGAACACGAAAGCTAAAAAGATTCTGATCGACCATCATGTCAGTTCGGATGACTTGGGTGCGATGGAATTCAAAGACACCACGGCGGAAGCGACCGGCACGTTGATCTTCAAGCTGTTCCGATTCTTCAACGCACCCATCACTCCGGCAGCGGCCTCCGCGTTGTTTTGTGCGATCGCGACAGACACGGGGTGGTTTCGATTTCCTTCGACGACGTCGGACACTTATCGCATCATCGGTGACCTCATGGATGCCGGGGCGAATCCGAACTTTCTTTATCAACAACTTTACGAGCAGGCGTCGATCGCCCGGACTCGCTTGGTCGGCAAAATCTTGTGCGGAGTGAAGCTGGATTGCGACGGACGGCTCGCCTATGTTTCGGTCATGCAGCAGGACTTCGCCGACACCGGTGCGGTCGCTGCTGATACGGAAGACTTGGTCAACGAGTGCTTGAAGATTGTCGGGACAAAGGCGGCCTTCATTGCGATTGAACAACCAACGAAATCCGTGAAAGTCAGTTTTCGTAGCCGACTGGGTGTGAACGTGGCCGAGATCGCCGAACGCTTCGGCGGTGGCGGCCACAAACAAGCCGCCGGTGCGATGATTCCTGGTCCGCTTCCGTCTGTGATTACTCAAGTGTTGGCCGCAATGAAAGCGGCCTTGCCCACGTAGCCCGGTTTTTCAAACCGGGCGAGACAACAACTCACTGAAACGAAACGTCCGGTTTGAAAAACCGGGCTATCGAATGACGAAGTTCAATCCCCGCCCGACAGTCCCACCGCGTGCCCGCCAACGTCCAACCTCAATCAATTTCTCGTTAGATCCCCAACGAATTCGTGGTCCGTGGTGTTTTTCACCGATCGTTCATCGGAGCTTGCCATGTCACATTCACAAACTGATCTGAACCACAACGAGCCTTACGCCGAAGGGCGTCGCGGGTTCATGACGCACGTTCTAGCGGCCGCGATTGGCGGCTTCGTGGGACTCGTCCCATTTGCGTCCGGGCTGTGTTTCTTCCTTGATCCGTTGATCCGCAGACGCAAAGAGGGCGGCGGCGATGGCTTCGTCAGGCTGCCGATCACAGTCGAGGGATTGGAGATCAACGGCGAGCCACAGTTGGTCAAGATCATCATGGACAAGGTCGATGCGTGGAACACATACCGCAATCAACCAGTCGGAGCAGTCTATTTGCGCCGCGTCGCCGCCGACAAAGTGGTCATCTTCAATCAGCGCTGTCCGCATCTCGGCTGTGCGGTGGACTACAAGCCGGCGGAGAAGAACTACTTTTGTCCCTGCCACACGAGCGCGTTTGGCTTGGATGGCGCGAAGCAGAACGATATCCCGCCACGCGGTCTCGACGAACTCGAAGTTTCGATCCGCAATAACTCGGAAGTCTGGGTGAAGTTCCAGAACTTCCGAGCCACAACGGCGGAGAAGATTCCGGTGGCGTGACAACGTAGTACAGGCGGCCCGCCTGTGACTTCTACAGACAACGATCACAGGCGAGCCGCCTGTGCTACGGTTAGAAAAATTCCAAGCCAACGAGCACGTATCATGAACGCACTCATCAATTGGATCGACGATCGTACCGGCCTCAAGAAGCTGATGCACGAAGCGCTGTATGAGCACATTCCTGGCGGTGCTCGCTGGCGATATGTGTGGGGCAGCACGCTGGTCTACACCTTCACCATTCAGGTCATCACCGGAATTTTTCTGGCGACGGCCTACAGTCCCAGCGCGACGACTGCTTGGGAGAGCGTGTATCACATTCAGAACCACATGCAGTTTGGCTGGCTGGTGCGCGGGCTGCATCACTTCTCGGCACAAGCAATGGTCGTGTTGTTGGCTTTGCATTTAATGCAGGTCGTGATCGACGGTGCGTATAAAGCACCACGCGAAGTCAACTTCTGGCTGGGTTTAGTTTTGATGCAAATTGTGTTGGGGCTAGGACTGACCGGCTATCTGCTCCCCTGGGACCAGAAGGGCTACTACGCGACGCAGGTTTCGACTGAGATCATGGGAGCGACTCCGGTTGTTGGCCCACAGTTGCAACAGCTCGCACAAGGTGGTCCGCAATACGGGCATCACACACTGACTCGATTTTTCACAATGCACGTGATGATTCTGCCGGGGACGTTGATCGCCTTCTTGGTCTTGCACATCGCGGTCTTTCGCCGACATGGCATCACGGTTCCTGATCCGGATCGAGCACCCGGCGTCGCGTTCTGGCCGGATCAAGTTCTCAAAGATGCGGTTGCCTGTTTGATCGTGTTGGCGACGGTGGTCGGATTGACCTATTGGAAGGGAGC
This sequence comes from Planctomycetaceae bacterium, assembly GCA_043738805.1. GTDB lineage: Bacteria > Planctomycetota > Planctomycetia > Planctomycetales > Planctomycetaceae > SXKJ01. The sequence goes on from JAYUFI010000233.1 coordinate 5,499, forward strand.
GGAACTCAGTGCGCCGGCTGATCCATCTGAAGCGTTCTCCGCCGCGCGGCCGGAGTGGTATTTTCTCTTCCTCTTCCAGTTCCTCCGTTTTGAATGGGTCGAGCATCAAGGTCTCGCGTTCGGAGCGATCTATCTTCCCGGTGCGCTGATGTTGTTGCTGACGGCGATGCCGATTTTCGGACGTTGGAAGCTCGGTCATTGGTTCAACATCGTTTTCATGATGGCCATGATGGTCGGGATCATTGGCCTCACGGGATTTGCGCTCAAGCACGACGCGAAAGATCTGGACTTCCAAGCGGCAGTGAAGCAGGCTCACGAGGATTCGGAACGGATCAAAGTTCTCGCCGAGCGACCGGATGGCATCCCGCTGGAAGGAGCAGTCTCGCTGCTGCGAAACGATCCGCTGACGCAAGGTCCGCGCTTGTTCGCTCGTAACTGTGCGATGTGCCATCGTTACGACGGTCATGACGGAACTGGCCGCGAGGTCGTGAAGCTCGTCAACAAAGAACGGATTCCCGAGCTCCCTACGGCAACCGACCTCGGCACCTTCGGCACGACTGCTTGGTTGAAGAGCGTGATCACCGATTACGCCACGACGTTTGCTCCGCTGGGCAACGCGGGCGAGAAGGTCAAAAAACATTTCGTGGACGAAAGCGAAATGTTGGGTTGGTCCAAATCGCACGCCCAACATTGGCGGATTGGTGCCAACGAAAAGAGCCTTGATGATCTGACTGCGTTCCTACAGGCCCAAGGTGGAAGAACTTCGCCAAAACCAAACGTGGATGAAGCGGCAGTCAAACGAGGCCGCGAAATCTTCACGTCAGGCAAGCTCGCGGTGGGTCAGTTTGAAAGTAATTGCACCGACTGTCACAGCCTCAAGCCGCGTGGCGAGGAGGCGGTCCTCGGCGAAGGTGGGACTGCTCCGACTCTGACCGGTTACGCCGGTACCGACTGGTTGCGTGAGTTCCTCAAGAATCCG
>JAYUFI010000234.1:0-2452 GCA_043738805.1 Planctomycetaceae bacterium
CAACAGCAGCCGGAAGTCTTCTGTCATTACTTTGTCTATCGACAGCGGCCGGAAGATCGCATCTTGCAAGCTCTGGTCCGCAAGACTGAGACGATCAAGAAGGAACTCGGCAGCTTGGCCCAAGTCATCGACGTGCGTTTGGCGGACGCGCTCAAGCTCGGCATTCGTCGCGACCTGATCGACGCGATGGAAAGCGAAATCGAATCGGCGGACCTGGACGCCGATCGTCGTCGCACGGTCGAAGAAGAACTGGAGGAGTCTCGCGAACGCCAAGACGCATTGCGGTCCCAAGTGGACAAGCTCCGCACGCTGTTGGACGAATCGCAGAAGAGCATCGGGCTATCCGAGGATCATTTTCGTTCCGCGATTTGCTGCGCGTTGGAACTTGTCGGCGCGCCCTCATTGCACGCAATCAAACCCGCCGACAGTTCTGGCCCGGAGCGTTGCGGATTTCCGGCCCTCGACCAACGGGATGGAGCCGATCCGACGTGGGCCGACACGATGGACACGTTGCGTGCTCCGAAGCCGCGAGACCAGAAGTTTTGGGAATGGCGACGGACATCGCCCATTCGCCCCGTTGTCTTTCAAGACTCAGGCAAACTGGATGACGACGTAGTTCACCTGCATTTGGAGCATCGCGTCGTTCAAAGATTGTTGGGGCGATTCATTTCTCAAGGCTTCGTGCATCACGATTTGTCGCGAGCCTGTTTTGCTCAGACGAAGGACGCCATCCCTCGTGTTGTCTTGTTGGGACGACTCTGTCTGTACGGACCAGGAGCCGCTCGGTTGCATGAAGAGTTGGTTCCAGTGACGGCGCGCTGGTTCGATCCCAACATTCGCAAAGGGCCGCTCGCTCCGTATCAACGTGACGCCGAGACCAAAACGCTCGCGCTGTTGGAAGAAGCGCTGATCGACGCCACTGGCCGCCCCGTGTCGGCAACCGTTCTGAAGCAACTTCAAGCCGTGGCTCCACGCGACGTGCAGGATCTTCTGCCGCACCTGACCACGCGCGGCGAGGAATACGCTCGCGACGCAGAGAAGAAACTCGCCGACCGAGCCGAAGTCGAAGCCAAGGCCATGCGGGAGATTCTCGAAACGCAGCAGCAGCACATCGCTGCCACGGTCGCCAAGCATGAAGGATACGACGCCAAGCAGCTCAAACTGAACTTCGGCGACAACGACGATGAGTTACTGCAATTGAAAGCCAACCAGCGGTATTGGTCCAAGCGGCTCACGATGCTCGAAAAGGAATTGCAGAGCGAACCGCAACGCATCCGCGACGTGTATCAGGTGAAAGCGAAACGCATCGAGCCAGTTGGACTCGTTTATCTCTGGCCGGTGACAGGCTAGCCGCTTGGTCATTGTCAAAGACTGACTGTTATCTTCAACCGCGATCTTGCAACAGGACATGGGTGTGACATGGCAAACATCTACGAGGAGAAATCGGAGCACTTGCATTCGCTGCTGGACAAGGCCCGCTCGGACGATGGTGCAACGGTCGTCATTCCTGAGCTACAGCGGCCTTACGTGTGGACGCCGAATCAAGTGACGTTGCTTGTTGATTCGCTGATTCGCGGTTGGCCTTTTGGTACGTTGCTGACGTGGAAGGTGAATCACGAAGAACTGGCTGGAATTCCGCACCGAACCTTTTGGCGGACTATCGACCGAACGGAAGGTGAAGATGGCACGACGGCAACGCGGAAAAATCCGCCTGCGACTTATCAGATGGTGCTCGACGGTCAGCAACGGGTGCAGAGTTTGCTACTTGCGCTGGGAGGCGACGATTGGGGGTTCAAACTCGAAGATCGCGACTGGATCGAGGAACTCCAAGACCGCCGGTCGCGTGGTCGGCAACCAAAGAATCGGCATTGGACAAAGGCAAGCCTTTGCTTCGATCTCGAAGCGTTCCTTCAAGAATATCGCACCAATGGAGGACTGCTCTCAATTGATTTCCGCAACGTACTCACATGGGCCATCACAGATTCGACCGGTGGCCGATCGACGTGGCCAAAGCCGGACAATTACGTTGACCCGTTAGTGACGGCATTCGAGGCATCACAAAGCAAACGCCTAGTGCGATTGAGCAGGCTGTGGAATGAGGCACAACCGAATCCAAATCTCAAAGAGAAGGAATTTCGGCTAATCGCCAAGACGTTTCTGGAGGGATATAGCGTTCAAAAGGAAAAGATCGACGCCTTGCTTGAACCGCTGGGCGAATTCATGACAACCCTTCGCGACGTGAAGCTCTCGAAGGTGACTTTTCTCGAACTGGTTCCCTTTGACCCCGTGCTCTGGACACGCGAGGCGTACAACGATGCGATCGTAAACATCTTCACGCGACTCAATACCGCCGGCCGCACACTGACGCGGGAAGAGATCACGTTCGCGTGGCTCAAGTCAAATTGGAATGCCGCAACGTCTGGTGGCAAATCGGCGGCAAAGTGCTTCGAGG
>JAYUFI010000235.1:0-6460 GCA_043738805.1 Planctomycetaceae bacterium
ATGTGCCGAGGTCGGGTTAGCGGTAAATCAACGCCACGCGCGGAGTAACCTGGGCGTCAGGGCAGAGGTGGCATAACCTGGAGGGGCATGTCACAGACCATTGGGAATAGAGTGGAGTTGCGGCTGATGTAATTTCTAGCACGCCCCAATTCACAAATTCGCCCGTTGTTTTCTCAATCTACAAACCGCTTTCGCCGGGGCGGCCTAGGGCATAGAATCATTTTGCGCTCGCGGGTGTCGTGAGCAGTTTGATGGCCCGTGGTAATCTGGTATGTCTGAAGCCACTCTCTCGTTCGACGATCAAAATGTTGTTCGCACACTCTTTGGAGAACGGGACCGGCACCTGCGAAAGGTGCGAGAATGCGTCGGAGTGGACGTGGTCATTCGCGGAGACGAGCTACATCTCTTCGGCACAGACGCCCAAGTTGAGCGTGGTCGCGAAATCTTTGCAGAACTCCAAGCGATCATCGAACGAGACGGGGTGCTGCGCGACAGCGAAGTGGTCCGAGTCATCGAAGTTCACGTGAGCGATTCGAAAACAACCAACGACTTCAGTTCGACGGCGACGATTCCAGCAACGGCTCACGTAGCCGTTCCAACAAACGGACACGGGGCGAAATCGAAAGCCCCGACCACGGGTGGCGGGATCGAGGTCTTTGAGAAAGCCAAGAAGATTCATCCGCGCACGGCGGGGCAATTTGAGTATGTCGAAGCGATCCGCAAGAACGACATCGTGCTCTGCGTTGGCCCGGCCGGTTCAGGCAAGACGTACCTCGCCGTGGCGATGGCGGTGAATGCCCTGCGACAAGAACAGGTCCGAAAAATCGTCCTTGTCCGACCTGCGGTCGAAGCGGGTGAACGGCTCGGTTTCTTGCCGGGCGATCTGCACTCCAAGCTGAATCCGTATTTGCGACCGCTGTTGGATGCGCTCAACGACATCCTTTCGTTCGAGCAGGTCAAGCGGTACATGGAAAATGACGTGATTGAGATTGTGCCGCTGGCCTACATGCGCGGTCGCACGCTCAACAGCACATTCATGATTTTGGACGAAGGTCAAAACACGACGGTCACGCAGATGAAGATGTTTCTGACTCGCATGGGGCAGGAATCGCGAATCGTCGCGACCGGTGACGTGACGCAGATCGACTTACCGCCGAATGTCCCTTCGGGAATGATCGACGCGGTGGGCCGGCTGAGTCATCTTCCCGGTTTGGCGTGCGTGCATTTGACAACGAAAGACATCGTGCGACATCGGTTGGTCGGTGAGATCGTCCGTGCCTATGACGATGATCAGCCGTCGCACGGAAAGCGACGGGCACGGACGTAAGGATGCGGATGAACGATGCCTGTAGAACGGTTTTTCAAACCGTTCTTTCCGTAACTTGTCGAGCCACACGGTTTGAAAAACCGTGCTACAAAATTCACTCAACATGATCTTCTTTGGGCCAACTTCATTTCGTCGTCAACGAGCCGCTCGGCTATCAGCCGTTGGCGAATCGTCGTCTTGGGGACGCTTCGGCGAAGCGTTGTCTGATCGTAATCTTCTATTGCGATTGTTGCTCTGTCTGTTTGCGATCGCCGCGTTATTGCTAGCGGTCGAAGCGTGGCGGACTCCGTTTACTTATCGGCTCGGCGATCATCAGCCGCATGGCGTGCTGGCGCAGGTTCCGTTCAAGCGAGTCAACAAGTTTGAAACCGATCGGCTGCGTGCGCAGATTGAAGATCAAGTCCCATTTGTGTTTCGCTTGGAAGCGAGTCCGCCTCGGCAATTGCTCGCGTCGTTGAAGACGGACCTGGAAGAGATCGCGCATTCGGAAACATTGGAGGCGGTGCGGTCGAGCACTCGCTCGGCGTTCGGGGTTTGGACGGAAGGTGATCGTCCGATGGACGACATGACTCCCGAAAAATACGAGCGAGAGTTCCGTTCCTTGCGAGCCGCGATTTATTCAGGAAGTCATTTCGATCCGGAAGCCATCGACCTCAACCAGACGATGCCCGATGATATGGCCGATCGCGTGACCCTGCTTTTGGACGACATGCGTGAGTTCTTGACGCCGCTGCAAAAGTCGGGAGTCGTCGATCCCTTTGAATTGAACCGTAATAAGATTCGCGCGGATCAGCGGCTCGCGATTCTGAAGTCGGCTGAGCAAAAGGTGAATGACGCGACAGCACGCGACACCACTCCGCACGATATCGCGGCACCATCGGACGTGTTGCTGACCGAACTGCTGCGTGACGAAGGGACATTAGGCAAATCGTGGACTCAGTTCCCGCGATTGACTGTGATTCGCAAACCACTCGAACGTTGGTTGGCGGCGAATCATAGTTCGCTGGTGTCGCTGCGATACGATCCGACGATCACTCAGTTGACTCGGCGAGAGGCTCGTCAAAAAGTGCCGTTGATCACAGACCCGTACAATCAAGGTGATGTGTTGGTCGCTCCGATGCAGGCGATCGACGAAACGACGCTCGACGTGCTGCGCGACGAATACGATCAAGTCGAGCGCGACGTGAAATTCCAAGGCCGCATCATTCGCGTTGCGACCGTCTTCTTGTTGGTCTTCGTGCTGACAGTACTTAACGGCTACTACATCGTTCACAACGAGCCGCGAGTCACACAGAGCTTGCGTGCATTGGCTATTTATCTCGGAGCAATTGTGCTCGCGGCGTTTCTCGGCCGCATTCTGAGCTTCGATCCGTGGCGTGCTGAAGTCATCCCGTTGATGGTGACGGTGATGATCCTGGCGATCGCTTACAACCAAGACTTGGCGACACTCACCGCGTTCACGCTCAGCCTCTTGCTGACACTGTCATCTGTCGCCGACACCGGTGAATTCGTCGTCCTGATGAGCGTGGCGGCAACGGCCATCGTGCCGCTGACGCGCGTCTCGTCGCGGTCGTCGCTCATCAAGATCGGCTTCTGGTGCGGAGTTGTTTTCTTCCTCGTGACGTGGGGGACGGCGGTCATCAAAACGCACTCGCTGGAAGTGCTGTGGCGCGATCAGGCCTTGCTCTTACACAGCCTGCGCGGGGCCGGTTGGTGTTTGGCTTCGGGGTACATCGTCGCCGGAAGTTTGCCCTTCATCGAAGCAACGTTCGGGATCGTGACCGACATCAGCCTGTTGGAGCTCAGCCATGTCTCGCACCCGCTGTTGCAGGAACTCGTGCGCCGAGCACCTGGCACTTACAACCACTCAATCACTGTTGCCTCGTTGGCCGAAGCGGCCGCCGAGAAAATCGACGCCAACGGTTTGCTCGTGCGAGTCGGTGCGTACTTTCATGACATCGGCAAGATGCTCAAGCCGAGCTACTTCATCGAGAACATGAGCGAGGGAGCCGAAAGCAAACATGAACACCTCAATCCTGCCATGAGCACGCTCATCATCATTGGTCACGTCAAAGACGGTGCCGACCTCGCCGAACAACACAATCTGCCGAAGCCAATCATTGACTTCATCGAGCAGCATCACGGTACGACATTGGTCCAATACTTTTATCACGCCGCCTCGAAAGCCGCCGAATCGCAGGGTGACTCGATCGAGGTTGAAGAGTCGAACTTCCGTTACCCCGGCCCGAAACCACAAACGCGCGAAGCGGGGGTCTTGATGCTGGCCGATGCCGTCGAAAGCGCCAGCCGCACGCTGAGCGAACCAACTTCCAAACGGATCGAAAGCCTCGTCCGCGGCATCACGATGAACAAGCTCCTCGACGGCCAATTTGAAGAAAGCACGCTGACCCTGAGCGAACTCAACGTGATTCAAGACTCGCTGACGATGTCCCTCACCAGCATCTTTCACACGCGGATCAAATACCCCGATCAGCGCGCGGGATGAGAAATGGGGCGTGCAAAGAGAGCGTCTGCGCTATCGCGGTGAATACTGTTTTGGCGACGCGATCTTACGTAGCCGTCACGCTCCGCGTGACGAACTGATCGCATGGCATCGCGTTGATGAGCAATCGGCTCGTCACGCGGAGCGTGACGGCTACGTACTTGCCGCTTTGCCGCCTACGAATTCACTCGATTCACTCGCACCGCACACGACTTGTAGCTCGGTTGCTTCGAATACGGATCGAAGACTGCGTCAGTCAGTTGGTTCGCGGTCGCGTAGTGCATCGGCAAGAAGACTTGGCCGACAGGGACGATCGGGGTCAAGCAGGCTTGTGCGCGAACGCGGCCTCGTTGCGATTCAACGGAGACCCATTCGTTTGGACGGACTCCCAACGCGCGCGCGTCGGTGGGATTAATTTCCACATAAAGATTTTCGGGATACAGCTTCTTCAACACGTCCGACTTCCCCGTGCGAGTCTGCGTGTGCCACTGCGACGCGGTCCCTCGCCCGGTCAACAAGATCAGCGGATATTTTTCCGACGCCGGCTCCGGCATCGGCTTCGGCGCTTCAAATAAAAATTTCGCGCGACCATCGGGATGATGAAAGCGACCATCAGCAAAGAGGCGACGTTCGCGAGCAGGTTGAGAGTTGAAGGTTGAGGGTTGAGGGTCAGGCAAGTCGCGGTGGTTGTTTTCTGTCTTGCCTTCAACCTTCAAACCTAAACTCTCAACCCCTCCCGGCCACGGCCACTGAATCCCACCGCATTCATCCAGCATCGCGTAATCTTCGATTCCCGTGATGTCACAAGGTTGTCCGGCGGACAGATCCTTCATGATTTGGAAGACGGCGGCGGGCGAGTCCCATTTCTCAAACATCTTGCCGCAGCCCCAATAGTCGGCGACGAGGCGGAAGATCGAAAAATCGGAGAGTGCTTGCCCCGGCGCTTTGCGAACTTTCTTGATCGTGCCGAAGCGACGTTCGCTGTTGATGAAGGTGCCTTCTTTCTCGCCCCAGCCTGCGGCGGGGAGAACGAGGTCCGCTCGCACCGCCGTCTCAGTCGAGTAATACATGTCTTGCACAACGAGGAAATCTAAGCGATCAAGAATCTCGTGACACAGTCGTTGGTTGATCCACGAGTGCGCCGGGTTCGTGCAGACGATCCACAGGCCGCGAATTTTTCCTTTCAAGACACCTTCGAGGATTTCGTGATACGCCCACGATGCCTCGCGTGGGATGCGGGCTTCGTCGATGTCGAGAATTTTCGCGACCTTCTCGCGGTGCGCGGCGTTCGCGAAATCGTGGCCGCCGAGCAGTCCCGTCGTGTTGCTGAACAGTCGCGAGCCCATCGCGTTGCACTGGCCGGTGATCGAGTTCGGTCCCGTTCCCGGCTTGCCGATGTTGCCGGTCATCAGCGCCAGATTGATCAACGCCTGAGCCGTTCGCACTCCCTGGTAACTTTGATTGACTCCCATCGTCCACCAGAACGAGACGCGCTTCCCTTCGTGGATGAGGTCGGCGAAGTGTTGAATCGTCTCGGCACTCAAGCCGGTGGCGGCGACAACTCGGTCGATCGTGTAGGTTTGCACGAATTCCGAAAACTCCGCGAAGCCGTTCGTGTGCGCGTCGAGAAACTCGCGGTCGATCCAGTCCCGTTCGATCAAGATGCGAGCGATGCCGTAAAACAGGTCCATGTCGGACTTCGGCTTGAGCGGCAGGTGCAGCGTGGCCGCCATTGCGGTTTCCGTGCGTCGAGGATCGACGACAATGATCTCCGGCTTGTTCCGATTGCGCATCACTCGCTCCCACATGATCGGGTGCGCGAGGCACAGGTTGCTGCCAACGAGCACGATCGTGTCGCTCTCTTCAAAATCGGCATACGTATAAGGGGGCGCGTCGAAGCCAAACGACTGCTTGTAGGCGACGACGGAGGTCGCCATGCACTGCCGTGTGTTTCCATCGCCATGCTTCATGCCCATGCCGAATTTCGCGAGTGCTCCCAAGAGTGCCATTTCCTCGGTGGGAATCTGCCCCGTGCTGAGGAACGCAACTGATTCGGCCCCGTGCTTGTCTTGGATACGTTTGAAGCGATCGACGAACGTCGTCAGTGCGACGTTCCAGTCCACCGGACGCAGCTTGCCCGATGCGTCCCTCAACAACGGAGTCGTCGCACGGTCGGGCGCGTCGAGCACCGTCAGCGCCTCCCAACCTTTCGGGCAGGCCATGCCGAGGTTCACCGAATAGTTCGTCTCCGGGCTGAGGCTGACCGCCTCTCCGTCTTTCAAATGCAGCGTGAGGCAACAGCCGGTCGAGCAATACCCACAAACAGAGGTCGTCGTCGCATCGGGCTTCGCCTTCGCGGGAACACGTCCCAAGCCGAAGCCGCCCGGTTCGAGTAACAGCTCGCGCGTGAGCGGCCCATCAAACGCGCGCAGCAATGTGTTCGACGGCGGCGTGATGACGTCGTCGATGACATCTTCAGTTTCGGCTTCGACAGTGCTCATGACGTTCACGCTTTCAAACCCCACCGAGCTTGCCTCGGTGGATTGAGGCTTTTGCACTACGCGCCGTTCCATCGAAATCTCAATCGGCGTAGTGCAAAGGCCCAGATCCACCGAGACAAGCTCGGTGGG
>JAYUFI010000236.1:0-17218 GCA_043738805.1 Planctomycetaceae bacterium
CTGGCGGACTCGGCCACTCACCGCCCGGTGCATTACACCGACGTGCTGGCCACGATCTACGACAACCTCGGCTTCGGTGAAGACCCGTCATTCACCGAACTCTCGGGTCGCAAAGTCCGCGCGCTGCCGGGAACGGCTCGCGTGGTGAGCGAATTGATTTGAATTTCCCGCTTGGATCAGGACTAACCCATCATGCGTTTCACCAAGATGCACGGAGCCGGCAACGACTACGTTTACGTCAATTGTTTTGAAGAGCGTTACCCGGAAGACGTGGCCAAGTTGGCGATCGAGATCAGCGATCGCCACTTCGGCGTCGGTGGCGACGGGCTCGTGCTGATCTGTCCGTCCGAAATCGCGGACGCGCGCATGAGGATGTTCAACGCCGACGGCAGCGAATCGGAGATGTGCGGCAATGCGATTCGGTGCGTCGCGAAGTACCTCTATGATCACGGCATCGCTCGGCAAGAAGCGCTCAAGATAGAAACGGGCCGCGGCGTGTTGTCGCTGCAATGCGACGTCGAAAACAGCCGCGTGCGACGAGTGCGAGTCAACATGGGCGCACCGATTCTGACAAGCGCCGACATCCCGACGACGTTGCCGGGCGATCCACCGATTCGGCAAAAGCTGACAGCCGCCGGTCGCGAGTTTGAAGTCACCTGCGTCTCGATGGGCAACCCGCACTGTGTCACGTTCGTGGACGAGATCAACGACGACTGGGTGCTTCGAGTCGGCCCGGAGATCGAACGGCATCCGGCATTTCCGCGGCGAGTCAACGCGGAGTTCATCCAAGTGATTTCGCCCAGCGAATTCAACATGCGCGTTTGGGAACGCGGTTCCGGCGAGACCCTCGCGTGCGGCACCGGAGCATGCGCAGCGGCAGTCGCAGGGGTGCTCGCGGGCCTGACTCAACGCAAAGTGACCGCTCATCTTCGCGGCGGCGACTTGTTGCTCGAATGGGCCGAAAGCGGCGAGGTCTACATGACTGGTCCGGCCACTGAAGTCTTCAGTGGTGTCTTCCATCCGCGTGGATAGTCTTAGGAACGGGACCGAAATAACTTCCTGATTCCTAGCCAGCACGACGCGTAAGCGATTGGTTCAGGCGATCACCGCTCGCTTGCGCGTCGTGCTAACTTCCCCTTGCCACACTTTTGGAAACGGGCTATCAACCCGCCCTCTTCTGATTTCTGCATTTTCTCCTGCCTTTTCGCGGTGAACTCCGATCCTCGGAATCAGCCGCAAATCCTCCCTTCGCTTCTCTCCTCCCAAGTCTCGACCATGATTCGATCCGTCGCTCCGAAATGGATGCCGGTTTGTTGGCGGCGTTGCGCGGTACTGGCCGCGCTGTTAATGTCGCTGAGCAGCTTCGCCGGATGTTCGTTGGGCGTGATGGCGGGCAAAGCGATCTTCGGTGATCCAAAGACACCCTCTGAGTTTCGGAATCGAACCGGAGCCGATCTCACCAAAGGGGACAAGACGCTGCTGGTGATTGTGCAGACGCCTCAATCGGTTGAGACGGAACTGCCTTCGCTCGATCTCGATTTGATTGATGCGATCACGCGACGTTTGAAGCTGCATGGCGTCAAAGTGGTCGAGCCAGATCGCGTGGCCAAGTGGATCGATACCAATGGCGGACACTTCGATCATCCGACCGAGTTGGCTCAGCGTTTTGAGGCGGACTTCATTGCAGTGATCGACGTTGAGAAGTTCACGTTTCACGATGCGACCAGTCCCAACCTTTATCACGGTGAAGCCGCAGGACAGGTGCAGGTCTACGAAGTTCGTGAAGCGGCGGGAGCAAAGCAGGCTCAGCAAGTGTTTGGAGCCAACTTCCGCAATGAGTATCCACAACACGGTCCTGTCCCGGTCGATCAGCTTTCTCCCAAGATGTTTCAAAAACGGTTCATCGACAATTTGTCCGAACGCCTGGGAAGTCGCTTCTACGACTACCGAGTTGGCGACGAGTTTTAATCACGACACAAGCGTTATCACGATCTTCGCCAGACGAAAGAACGACGTATGACCAAAGCCTCACAGTCTTGCTTTCCAGAATGGCGATCATGGTGTTGGGCCGCGCTGCTGTTGCTGCCGGTGACACTGACGGGCTGCATGAAGCCACTGATCATGCTGGGTTATCTCATCGGTGGCCCGCCGTCGATTGAGCCAGACTTTGACATCATGACCAAGAAGTCGATGACGGAAAAAGATGTCACCGTCGCCGTCGTTTGTTACGCGCCGCTCGAAGTGAAGTACGACTTCTCCGCCATTGATGCCGAGTTGGCGAAGTTCGTCACGTATCGCTTGGTCCAACACAAGGTGAAGGTCGTCAACCCGGATCAAGTCCGAGCGTGGCTCGACGAGAACACCGATTGGGATGAGCCGTCCGAAATCGGCAAAGCGCTCAACGTGAAGTACGTCGTCTACATCGACCTCGAAAGCTTCAATCTGTGGGAAGAGCACAGCAACAACTTGCTCCGAGGCCGCTCCGAAGGTTTGGTGAGCGTGTTTGAGATCAACGCTGACGGCGATGGCGAGAAAATTTACACGAAGGAAATCACCTCGAAGTTTCCGCTCGCCGCACCGCGTCAATCGACTGACGTGCCGTATGCCACGTTCAAGCAGCAGTATCTCACGCGCTTAAGCGAAGAGATCGGCAGGCTCTTCTACGAACACTACAACGGCGACGACATCTCTGACGCCACGTAGCACAGTCCGCCCGCCTGTGATTCGATCGTTGAAAATACACAGGCGAGCCGCCTGTGCTACGTCGAGACGCTTACCTCGAAACGTATCTCGTTAAGGCCGAAGGCATTGTTTTTCCGCAAGATTGTGGCGTGACGCCGCGTGGCGATTCACGACGCGGAGCGTCGTGCCACAATGTGCCTTCGCCGCGCTACTCTTCGCGAGCTTGAAACAAGCGCGGCGAGCCACCTTTCAGCGGCTCGCGGAACTCGGAATGCGAACCGGGCGGAAGTGTGTAAATTTCGCCGTTGCGGCGGTACATCAACGGGTACGAAATCTCGAACTCGTGACTCTTGCCCGGTTCCAATTTGAGCGGCGTACCCCAATTGGAGTACGGGCCTTTCGTTTCGTAGATGAAAACCTCTTTGCTGCTGTTGGTCATTTTGACACCGGGTGGCGAGAACGACGCGAAGATGTGCGGCGTCGCCCAACCGGCGTTGCTCAGTCGCATCTTGGTCAATCCGAAATCGAGATCAGGGACTCGCACGGCACCGATCTGTGATAATCCGGTCCACGCTTTCCAACTTTCTTTCAGCCAACCGGCGACTTGCTCGTTATTGATCGCTTTGTTTTCGGCGTCATAGCCATCGGCAAATCGGCAGGTGACTTTGAGATCCGGATCACCGTCCCAAGCGAACTTGATTGAGCGAGTCTGTGAATTGGGTTTGAGCAACTCGGCGATTGCCGTTTGCTTGAGTTCGACCTCAAAGACCGCGAACGGTTTCGCGTTGCGCGGGTCTTCGACTCCCGCTGCCGAACCGGCGGTCAACAACGACGTCGTGATTATGAGTTTGGGTACATGGAACTGCATTCGAGTCGTGTCCTTCTCTCCACCAACATCGTCCACACTGATGCCGCTGACCAGTGAAAGCTCTGACCAAATATCCGCGTCGGTGTGACGCTTCAATTCGGGGATCGCTTCAGTGAGCAAAGCTTTGTCGGCAAACTTGGCAAACGTGTTTTCCGGAATGTCGAGCACATGAATCCGCGCGACGTCCGATTCGACCAGCAACTTCGTCAACGGTTCAAGCATGTCGGGAGCAAGTCCCATTTGCAGGTTCTTGACCGTCGGCAAATCAGACGGCAAATCGGCTTTCAGATTCACGACAGTCGGTTGTTTCGGAGCTTTGCGGGAGTCGATCGCCGCCGCGTTCAAACCTAAAACGACCGTGACCCCGTTTTCGTCGGTGCTGATCTCTTGAGGGAAGAATCGCAGACGCGGCTTGTAGACCGGAAGTGGCCAGAACTTGCCGGCCACATCGCTCGCTTCACCGAGATCGGCGAGCCGCTTTTCCAACGTTTCGATCAACTTTGGAACGACCGCTTTGACTTCGTTTTCGATGCGCCACTTGCTGCCGTACAAACCGTTGACGAGTCCGCTCGAAACTTTGTCACGCGACATGCCGAAGCCACTCACCGAAACACCTGCCGGAGAGGTGACGTACCAGTTGTCGTTCGGGATGTCGAACCGCGATCCAACGACCCGCAAGCGAATACGACGGTTCTCGATGTAAGGCTGCGCGTCAACGCTCAGCCACACGGGGCGTTGATGACCCATCACAATTTGAATCGGTCCCGCTGATGCCGAATGACTTTCTCCGGTGACGAACGTGCTGCCGATGTTGAGCACGGCGTTTGTCAAACCAACTTGAATGTTCAACCGATCTTTCGCCAGGCCTTTGAGCCGGATTTGGTTCAAGTCGCCGCGATAGCTGATGCCGGTGAACTGAATCGAAAAGCTGTAACCTTCGACGTTGGTCGAATCATACAAATCGTTGATCCGACCGCTGAGCATGTCTGCCGGAATCTGCTTCGGAGCAGCATACGCGATCGCTTCGAGCATTTGATTTCCCAATCGAGCGTACATGGCCTTCGGGATTTCGAGCGCCGGGACAAACGGATCGGCGACGACGAGCTTCGGCAGCAGCAGCTCCTTCGGAACGGCGAGCTTGTCTGGATCAATTTTCGTCGGGTCGAGCATCCACGCGATGAAACGATCGTCGCCAAACGCAACCTTCCAACAGTCGTGATCGCCGCTCGGAATCTCCGTGTAACGTGGAGCACCGCCCGCCGCTTTGATCGCGTCGATCATTTCACGCGAGCGATTGACGATGACCGCGCCGTCCGATTCCCCGTGCCACGCCCAAATCGGCAACTCTTTCAGCTTCTCCGCCCACTCTGCTTTTCCACCAGCAGCGAGTGCTAACAAGCACGACCACCGTGACGGCTCAGCCGCAGCGAGACTCCACGCACCGAAACCGCCCATTGACCAGCCGCTCAAAATGCGTTTCTTCGGATCAGTGCGATAATCCTTCTCAACCTGTTCGAGAACCTTCAACGCGCGGTTTGCGTCTGCTGACCCCGCCAGCCAGCCTTCGAGCACCCGGCCATGCACGTTCTCGCATTGCGGAAAAACGGCGATTGCCGGGAAGCTCGCCTCCCGCGCTTTGATCATTGAGCCGAGTCCCACATTGAGATGTACTCGACCATCAACTCCGCGCTCACCCGCTCCATGCAGAAACAACATGATCGGAGCAGGACGACTCGCGCTGTAACTCGGCGGCACAAACACGACGTAACGATGCTCGCCCGTGTCGTCCTTGAAGACCTTATCGACAAACCCACGCTTGCCGTCGTCGGCAGAGTGAGCGAATGTGGTTGAGACAAACAGCACAAGCATCGCCAGCAACCACTGAGCGACATTGACCGAACGCATCCGACGCATGATTCCATCCTTCATGTTGATCATCCTTCAGCACCCTATTGCGATCTCGGCGGTCTCGTCCGACGTATCGCGTCGCGAACCATCAACTCCGCCAAGTCTAACCGCCGCCAATTGCCGGCAGGAAATGAACCTCGTCTTCCGGCTGTGTCTTTGACGTCAACCCGCGACTACTCACTTTCGCTCCGACGGCGACTGACAAACCTGAACGGAGATGATCGCCGTCAATCAGTCGGTCGCGAATGCCAGGAAACTGCTGATTGAGTTGCTCGATCAACTCGCGAACGTTTTGGCCATCAAGCACGACAATTTCTTGGCCGCCAGTCAGTGTTCTCAACAACGGTGGAATGAAGACGCTCGGCATGATGCCCCGTAGAACGGTTTTTAAAACCGTTCGCCTCAGATGATGCACCATCGAAGACGATGTTGTTTCTGCAATAATGTGGCGCGACGCTCCGCGTCACGATTCACGACACGGAGCGTCGTGCCACGGTAAATCCTGCCGCCTTATTCGATGCCCGGCACCGGGAACGCTTTCGCGAATTCACAAATCTCACTCTTCACCGCTGCGGTAACAGCCGCGTCATCCGGAGCTTTCAGCACTCGCAAAATCCACGCAGCGACTTTTTTCATCTCGTCTTGCTTCATGCCGCGAGTTGTCAGCGCGGCGGTGCCGATCCGAACGCCGCTGGGGTCCATCGGTTTGCGTTGATCGTACGGGATCATGTTCTTGTTGACGGTGATACCCGCTCGATCCAGAGCGTGTTCGCCGATCTTGCCGGTGAGTCCGATCGAGGTCATATCGCAGAGCATCAAGTGGTTGTCGGTGCCGCCGCTTGCCAAGCGAATGCCGCCCGCCATCAGCGTTTCGGCAAGCGTCTTCGCATTCACGACAATCTGCTGACCATACTCTTTGAAACTCGGCAGCATCGCTTCGGCGAAGCAGACCGCTTTGCCCGCGATGATGTGCATGAGCGGGCCGCCCTGCATTCCGGGGAAGACCGTCTTGTTGATTTCGGCGGCGTATTGTTCGCGGCAGAGCACGAAACCGGAGCGAGGCCCGCGCAGTGTTTTGTGCGATGTCGAGGTCACGAAGTCGGCGACCGGCACCGGGCTGTTGTGAACTCCTGCCGCAACCAATCCGGCATAGTGCGCCATATCAACCATCAGCTTCGCACCGACTTCGCGAGCGATCTCTGCAAACATCGCGTGATCAATCTCGCGCGGATAAGCGGACGCTCCGGCGACGATCAATTTCGGCTTGTGCTCACGAGCCAACTTCACGACTTGATCAAAGTCGATGCGATGATCCGATTCGCGAACGCCATACGGTACGACGTTGTAAAGCTGCCCAGAAAAGTTCACGTGTGAACCGTGAGTCAGATGCCCACCTTGCGCGAGATTCATCGCCAAGTAGGTGTCGCCCGGCTTGAGCACCGTCAGATAGACCGACATGTTGGCTTGTGATCCGGCGTGCGGCTGCACATTCGCGTGCTCGGCCCCGAAGAGCTGTTTCGCTCGTGAAATCGCGAGGCTTTCGACGACGTCCACGAACTCGCAACCGCCGTAATAGCGACGGCCCGGATAACCTTCGGCATACTTATTCGTGAGGATCGTCCCGGCGGCTTCGAGCACGGCAGCGCTTGTGTAATTTTCAGAAGCGATCAGTTCGAGGCCATCGCGTTGGCGAGTCCGTTCGTTCTGAATGGCGGCGAAGAGTTCGGGATCGTTGGTTTGCAAAGCAGACATGACTACTCCTGGGATATTCGGCAAAACGAAAAGCGAGGCAGTTTTAGTGGGCGAGTGAAATCAACGCCACCGACTGCGCAGGACGCTCAATTGAAGCGGTCAAGGGAATGTCGATCTGAAAAATTAGCACGACGCGCAAGCGAGTGGTTGTGTCTAAACCAATCACAACTGCTCGCTCGCGCGTCGTGCTGGCTCGCGGAGACATTTTGGAGGAAACGTTGACAAAACGCATCATGTGGAAATAGGAGAATCTCGCGAACGGGTTTGTGAGGCGTTCTTTCAACAGGTAGATTCACCACACTCTGTGAGCGTCGTTCGTTTTCCACGCACGTCATAGACGGACGATTCTGAATCACTGGCAGGGCCGATATCTATGAACTCAGATCAGAACGACGACAAGACCCTTCACTCAAAGTCGGTTGCCTCGCCAAAGTCGGGACAACAACCGGTGAGCGGCGGTTCTGCGTCAGCCTCGCATGGAGGCGGCGCAGCCATGCACAAGCCGCAATCGGGAAGTTCACCGCGCGCTGACGAAACTCTTGCGGAAGACGCTTTCGATGACTTCGAAGCCGCTGACGCGGGAAACACGATGTCGAGCGACGAAGGCGAAGGTGATGATTCCGGTAAAACGATGCTCAGTGATGTGGGCGACGAGAGCGGCGACGCCGGACAAACAATGCTCAGCGACGAAGTTGATCCGGTTGCTGCTCCTGGTGCGAATGTCACAACGCTTTTTGAGGACGCTCTCGGCGCAGGGGAGCAGACTTTGCCCGAAGGTGCATTTGACGAACTTCCTGTCGACGACATTGCTGACAAAACGATGTTGTCCGATCCGGGCGACGATGTCGATTTCGACAAGACAATGCCGGAAGGAGCACTCGCGGAAACGGCTGACGAGGACTTCGCGGACAAGACGATGTTGTCCGATCCCGGTGATGAGGTGGGTGATGGCGTCGATTTTGACAAGACAATGCCGGAGGGAGCACTCGCCGAAGCGGCTGACGAGAACTTCGCCGACAAGACGATGTTGTCCGATCCTGGCGATGACGCGAGTGATGGCGTCGATTTCGACAAGACAATGCCAGAAGGAGCACTCGCGGAAACGGCTGACGAAGACTTCGCCGACAAGACGATGCTCTCCGATCTGGGTGATGACGCCTGCGACGATGTTGACTTCGATAAGACCTTGCCAGCCGGAGCACTCGCCGAAGCGGCTGACGCGGACTTCGCGGACAAGACAATGTTGTCTGATCCCGGTACTGATGCGGGTGACGACATCGACTTCGACAAGACGTTGCCGGCTGATGCACTCGCACAAGTTGCGGATGATGATTTCGCGGGGAAGACAATCCTCGTCGATCCTTTCGATGACGGTCGTGCTGACGAATCACATCCAGGGCCTCAGGAAGACTTTGGCAAGACGATGCTCGACGAGGCCGTCACGGCCGCACCGACTCCGAAAGTCGCCGCGAAAGCCAAGAACGCTCCGAAGCTCGGCACGATCACCGACGTTCCTTACGACGAAAAAACGATGGTCGGTGCGGATCTGTCGCAAGCTGCCGAGCCCGGCATTGCAGCCGACAAGACGATCGGTATAGGGGCCAGCAAAGATCCGCTGAAAACGTCCGCGACCGGGACTGATCCCGGTCCAGCGGCGGCGACGTCAGCGAGCGTGCAAAAGGAATCGCTGAACGTCGCACTGCGATCATTGGGCGGACTGCAACATGGGCGAGTCACCTCGAAGTCCGACTACCGACTGGTCAAGCAGTTGGGCGAAGGCGGCATGGGTGTCGTGTATGTCGCGCGGCAGCAATCGCTCGGACGCGAAGTGGTTCTCAAGTCGTTGAAGCCGATGCCCTCCACGCAGATCGACAAGCTGAAGTCGATCGGCACGTTCGACAAAGTGATCAAGCACCGCACCGACATGTTCGTGTCTGAAGCGGTCGTCACCGCCGACTTGTTTCATCCGAATATCGTTCCGATCTACGACATGGGAACCGCGAATGACGGCTCGTTGTTCTATGCGATGAAGTGGGTGCGCGGTGTGCCGTGGAACAAAAAGCTGCCGGAGCTCTCACTCGAAGAGAACATCGACATCTTGTTGAAAGTGGCGGACGGGATCGCGTTCGCGCACGCGCGGCACGTCATCAATCGCGACCTCAAACCAGAGAACGTGATGATCGGCGAGTTCGGCGAAGTGGCGGTGCTCGACTGGGGTCTCGCGTTGCCGTTTGGTGAGGGCAAAGGCCGTTTGCCGCTGGCGGTGACCGCTGGTTTGGGATCGGGCACTCCCGCGTACATGGCCCCCGATTTGATCCTCGGTCCGTTGGACAAGATGGGGCCGCCGTGCGACATCTATCTGTTGGGAGCGATGTTGTTTGAGGTCATCACCGGGAAACCGCCGCATGACTTCGACACGGCCACACAAAAGGGAACTCAATCCGCCGCGAAGAAGATGAATGAGATTCGCCGCGTCGTGTGTGAGAACGTCATTCGCGAAACCGAGCACACTGGCGAACTCATCGACATCGCGATGAAAGCGATGGCCACGAAACCCGCCGATCGTTACCCGACCGTCGTGGAGTTTCAGCAAGCGATTCGTGACTACGAACGTCATGCCGCCAGCCGACATCTAGAGTCGCGTGCTCGTGAGTTGATCGTCGTCACCCCGATGCCGAACGCGACGGCTCCCGATGAAAAGTCGCCCGGTGGAAAAACTTTTGAAGGGAAACCGTCTGCCGCTCAAGAAGGACCGAGTTACGCCAGCTATCAAAACGCGCTGACGCTCTTCACCGAGTCTTTGCGCGAATGGACCAACAACCAAAGTGCGCGCGAAGGACTCACCGAAACGCAATTAAAACTCGGTCAGCTTGCGCTCAGCAAAGGGGACTTCGATCTCGGTCTGTCGGTCCTCGACACGAATGCCGATTCGCACAACGAGACCCGAACGTTGCTCCTGCAAGCGAAAGAGGAACGCGAAAGCCGTGTTCGTCGCATGAAGCTGCTGAAGGTTGCCGCCAGCGTGATGGCGCTCGGCTTGGTGGTCTTCCTCGCGGTGGCCGCTCGACTGCAATTCAATCTGACGGCCGCTCTCACGAAAGCGGCGGACGCGGTTGTGAAGGCCGAAGAGGCGCAAGTCAAAGCAACCGTTGCTCAAGAGAAAGCGACCGCAGAACAAAAGAAGGCCGATGTCGCCGTCGCGAAAGCCGAAGCCGAAAAGGTCAAAGCGGCAGCGGCAATCGTCGAAGCGGAACAAGCCGACAAGCGAGCCAAAGTGGCGGCTGAGTTGGCGATGGCCGCTGACGTCAAAGCGCTGGCCGCCGATGAAAAGGCGAAGGTCGCTGACGGTAAAGCGAAGGAAGCGGTTGCGGCTGCCGAGCAGGCTGATCTCGCGAAGGTCAAAGCGAACAAAGACAAAGCGGAAGCGGAAGCGATCGCCAAGCTGGCGAAGCAACAAGCGGACCTTGCCGAAGAGAAAGCGAAGAGCGCGCGATACCTCGCCGGTTTGGCGGCAGCGAATCGCTTTGTGCAAGAAGGACGTAACAAAGAAGCACGACTACAACTCGATGACCTTAAGAAAAAATATCCTGAAAAATGCAAAGCGGAATGGGACCAGTTGTGGAGTACCGCCAACGCGCCGCAAGCGGTCTCGCTCATGAAGCCCGTGGAAGCGATCAGCGTCAGCCGCGATGGTCGGTTGCTTGTCGTTGCGGACAATGCGGGTGGTCTCGTGGTGTTTCCGATTAACGATCAAGGTCACGTCGAGGATCAACAACCGCGACGCTTCGTGTTTGCAGGACGGCCGCGTGCCGTGGCGATGTCACCGAACGGAACCGCGATTGCCGCAGCGGGAGAAGAGGGTTTGATTCGCGTCTGGTCGCTCGCCGGAGAAGCCGCTCCGATCGTGTTAAAAGGGCATGACAAGTCGGTCAACACCGTGAAGTTTTCGGAAGACGGAAAGCGCCTCGCGTCAGGTGGAGACGATCGCACGGTGCGGCTGTGGTCGCTCGAAGGTGCTCGTGAGTTGGTTCAGCAGAAAGTTCTTTATCCCGTGCAAACGGTCGATTGGTCGCGCGATGAAACGATCCTCGTGGCCGGAACAGCGAACGCCGATGAAGCGGCCGGTGTCGCGTACTCGTGGGAAGTGGCCAAGACCGACGATCGAGTGGAACTCAAGCCGTTGCGAACGTTTCAAGTCCCTCCGGAAGGGAAGGTCAAGCAAGGTCGTGGCATGGTCACGATCGCGCTGACGCATGACGGACAGTTCGCGGTCGTCAACGGTGCGGCGGCGGAGATTCATCTCTTCCGTACCGACTTGCGCAAGGCGGGACTCGCGAAGAAATCGCTCACCGTGAATGTCGCGTCTGTCAAAGTAGGATTGCATTCCAAGCGTGTAGAGCGAGTTCGCTCGCTCGCGTTCAATGACGACAGCACTCAACTGTTTGCGGCAGGCGATGACGGCACGATCACGATTTGGAAGCGCCAAGAAACGGACGGACTGCCGAAGTTTGAACGAACCATCGTCTTGTACGGCCACAGTGGTCCCGTGCGATCGTGCTTCCCACTGCCGCAGTCGTCGGAGTTATTAGTCTCCGGCAGCTACGACCAATTCCTCCACGTTTGGAATTTGCAGACGTATCACAAATCGCGCGAGTGGCTCGATCAGCCGATAGCGGACGAGACGCAGAAGACATCATCGCTCAGTAACCCGCAGCGTCAGCAAGGGCGAACGTTCCCTGACGCTCCGTCGATGAACTCATCTGCCGCACTCGTTCCAGTCTCAGACACTTTGATTTCACCGTCATCATCGTCCCGTGAAGCTACCGCCCTTGCTGACGCTGCGGGTTACGTAGTGGGACGCCGCCGCTTGCCGTCAAATCAACCTCGCATCTCCTTCGCCAGTTATCAACCGCCCGATGCCGCCGCCAAACCAAACTCTCCTCCAGCCGAGCCAGCGAAAGCCGCCGCTCCGAAAGCCGCGACACCGAATCCGCTGTCCGTTCAAATTGTGACTGGCCATACCGACGCCGTGTTAGCCGCCGCATTTAGTCGCGACGGAAGCCGAGTGATTTCGGCATCACGCGATCAAACCGCCCGTGTGTGGGACAGCCTTTCCGGTGAGCGTGCCGTAGCGGCAGACGGCAAATGCGTGGAGTTCGATGCCAACGTGTTCGTCGAAGGCCACGAATATGACTTGTCAACAATGAGGTTTTTTCCGGGAGGCAACACGTTGTTGACGAGCAGCTTTGATGGCACGATGCGGATCTGGGACTCGCGTATGAGCGACACTGCCGGTCGTGAGTTGGCGATGCTGCCGGAAACGGGGATGTACGGCGTCGTTGATATCTCGCGCGATGGCCAATGGATTTTGACCGCCGGTCGTTCAACAGCGGACAACAAGCCCACTGCGGGAACCAAGAAAACGAATTGGCACACCGCTCAATTGTGGAACACTTCCCAAGTCCTCAAAAATCGTTGCCCACGTCCGGACATCATCTTGGATGGTCAGCATCATTATCGAGTCACCACGGTCGCGATCTCTCCGGACAACAAGCGGCTCGTCACCGCAGACCGCGAAGGGTATCTCGTGGTGTGGGACGCGGAGACCGGCAAGGTGATTGGTCGGCAACGCAACATGCACGTTGGCGAAATCGTGAAAGTGGAATTCCTCGGCGACGGTTCGCGAATGCTGTCGGCAGGGGTCGATCGCCGAGTTGTGTTGTGGAACGTCACGGAAACAGGAGCCGGCGTTTCGTTTCAGCGCGAGCGGCAATACGAGCATGACGGCATGATCGTCAACTTGGCGATCAGCCCACGCGGTGATCGCTTCTTTACGGTCTCACGTCGAGCGCAAAAGAAATTGAAAGCTGACGCCAAAGATCAGGGGCCGACGACTAAGTTGACGTTATGGAATCTGGAAACGCGGCACGCTCAAGTCATTGATCTTTCGCTGGGAGTGACCTCCGATCCGACCAAAGATCAAGGTCGAGTCCCGGTTCCCGCGTGGTCGGCTGACGGAGTTCAAGCCGTGATCACCACGACCGATGGCACCCTGCACTTCTTCGATTCCAACGCGGCGAAGATCACTCGCTCGCTCACGGTCGATAACAGCGACAACACGGCAGAACGTGCTCAACCTTTCGCTGCCATCTTGCGACCCGATGAAGCGGAGCCGCTGCATGTCATCACGCAAACGCACAACGCGGCGAGTTTATGGCGGCTGAAAGACGGAGCCAACTTGGTCAGCTTTCGTCCGCAAGGCCCGGTCTTCTCGGCGGGCTATTCCGCCGATGGCCGCTTTGCTGTGACCGGCGGTCGTTCTCTACGAATTTTCGATGCGGATGAAAACAGTCCGACGTATGGCCGCCCGTTACACAAAGTCGAATACCCGCATCTCGGCGTCGTCACGAATGCCGAGTTCTCGCCGGTCAAAGGCTCGCTGTTATTCGTCAGCGCGAGTTACGACGGGACTGCCAAAATTTGGGAGTGGCAGCCGGAGCAACAGACCGCTCGCTTGGTCCATGAACTGAAAGGTCACGATGGTCCTGTCCGCTTCGGAACGTGGTCTGCGGACGGCTCGAAAATTCTCACTGTCGGCCACGATGCTCGGCCTCGCGTCTGGACAATCAAGCCCGATGCCGAGCCGACTTCAGTGACGTTGGATGTGCTCATGCCGATGAATAACGCCGCAATGAAGCCGGACTACGATCAGTTTTGTGGAGCGTTCTCGAACGATGGCCGCTTCGTCGCGATCGGTGGCAAAGAAGCAGGGACTCAAGAAAGCATCGGCTGGGTTTGGAATCTGTCACCCGCACCGAATGCTGCTCCGCAGTTACATGCGGAGATTCGAGGTCACGGCCTCGGCGGCGTCAACTCGGTCGCGTTCTTGCCCGACGACGATCGCCTCCTCACCGGCGGCAGCGACGGCACCGCACGCCTGTGGGACTGGCACCGCGAAGAGACGCTCGCTGTTGGTGAGCCGCCGATTGCTGCTGACTTTTTGATCTCATTCGTGCAACTCGGCGAAGCAACCACTCACCGCGGTGCCGTGACTTGCGTACGTGTCGCTCGCGATGGGACTATCGTCACCGCCAGCACCGATGGCCGAGTCATCATCTGGCCCCGCACCGGTGTCGCAAAGCTGCCCGCAGGCGGTTGACAAGAGCGGTTACATGTTCGTGTCGCGGGACTCGCCAGAAGTCTGGTTCAAAGTTTGGCGACTTCAGCGACAGAAAACCGTTCCTAAGCGTCTTTTTCGATTTCGATTCCGTCAATCGGATGCTTGGCCATGAACTCTCGCACCGTTGCGACCACTTCGTCCGCCGCATCTTCAAAGACGTAATGACCCGCGTCAGCAATCACGTGCGATTCGGCTTGTGGAAAGCGGCATTGGAACTCTTTCAAGAAATCGAGTGTGAAGCACCAATCCTTCGCGCCCCATAGCAACAACATCGGCCGCTGTGTGAACTGCGACAAACCCTCTTCGATCTGCGTCAGCTTGGCGTAACTCGGATGCGAGGGCTTCAGCGGGATGTCCTGCACGAATCGCAGCACCGCGACACGGTTTGCCCACGAGTTATATGGCGCGAGCAACCCTCGTCGTGCGGTCGCTGACAGCGGTTGTCGTGTGACGGCCATCGTCAGCGCCGCTCGGCTGAAACCATTGAAGGCTCGCAGTGCGATTGCCCCGAGAACGGGAATCCTACAAACAGCGATGCGCAACGGAATCCGTTTCGAGCGGAACGCACCCGTGTTGAGTAACACGAATCGTCGGAAGCGATCGGGCATTTCGCCCGCCGCTCCCATGCCGATGCAACCACCCCAGTCGTGTCCGATTAGCGTGACGTTGCGCAGACCGAGCGTTTCGATCAGCCGTCGCAAATTCGCGACGTGTTGCTCCAAGCGATACGGATAATCTTGCGGCTTGTCCGACAGGCCGCAGCCGATGTGGTCGATCGCGATGACTCGCCGTTCGCGCGATTGATCGGCGATGAGCCGTCGCCAGATAAAGCTCCATGTCGGATTGCCATGCACGCAGAGAATCGTTTCCGCGTCGCGCGGACCCTCATCAACGTAGTGCATCCGAACGCCGTCGATGTCGAGCCAATGCGATTCAAAAGGATATTCGTCAGCGAATCCGTCGCGAGAAATGAGCATCGAGTTCAACAGCCTTCGGAGTCCGTGGGAGCGGTTTCAAAACGTAAAGCAGGCGGCTCGCCTGCTCCATTTGCTTGTAGGAATCACAGGCAAACGCCCGTGCTACGATGTTTCAGCAGTGTGTTAAGCCCAATAGGTGCGGTCCAGCGATCGGTAGTTGATCGCTTCGTTGAGATGTTCCAGCTTGATCGTTTCCGACAGCACGAGGTCGGCCAGCGTGCGGGCGACTCGCAGGATTTTGTCGTGGGCGCGGGCGGAAAAGCCCATTTCTTCCATCGCTTGCTTGAGCAGCGTTTCGGCATCCGGTTCGAGCTTGCAGAACTGCCGCACCTGCCGAGTCGACATCTTGCCGTTGACCATGGCGGGTGTTTCTCGAAAGCGAATCTGCTGGATTTCGCGAGCGGCAAGAACCTGTTGTTTCATCGTCGCGCTCGTCGTGCCGACGCGGCCATCAGACAGTTCGCGAAACGGCACGGCGGGGACATCGACGTGAATGTCGATGCGATCGAGCAGCGGCCCGCTGATCTTGGCCATGTAGCGTTCAATCTGAATCGGGCCGCACTGGCAATTCCGTTTCGGGTCGCCTCGATATCCGCACGGGCAAGGGTTCATCGCGGCGATCAATTGCAAATTTGCGGGAAACGTGACGCTCCCCATCGCACGACTGATCGTCACGTTGTTCTCTTCGAGTGGTTGACGCAGCACTTCCAGCGTGCGGCGATTGAACTCCGGCAACTCATCCAAAAACAGCACGCCGTTGTGAGCGAGGCTGATTTCGCCCGGCGTCGGAGTGCTGCCGCCACCGACCAGTCCCGCTTCGCTGATTGTGTGATGCGGCGAGCGAAATGGGCGTTGCAGCACGAGCGACTGACCGCGTTCCAATCGTCCGACCACCGAATAGATGCGTGTTGTTTCCAAGCTCTCTTCGGGATTGAGCTGCGGCAGAATCGTGACGAGTCGTCGTGCCAACAACGTCTTGCCGGTCCCCGGCGAGCCGATCATCAACAAGTGATGCCGCCCCGCTGCCGCAACCGTGACTGCTCGCTTCGCAGACTCTTGGCCCTTCACGTCGGAGTAATCGACGTCGTAATGTCCGAACGCCTCGACCGCTTGTTGCCAACTGAAGTCTGCGGGTTCGATATCCAACTGCCCAGAAAAGAAGCCGACCGCTTCCGTCAGTGAGCCGATGGGGATGACCTGAATCCCCTCGACGACCGACGCCTCCGGCACGTTGTCCAACGGTACCAACAAACCGAGCTTCCCCTGTTCGCGCGCCGCCAACGCCATCGACAATACTCCGCGCACCGGTCGGGTCGTGCCGTCCAACGCGAGCTCCCCGACCGCTCCGTATTTCATCAGCCGCTCGTGTGGCAGTTGCCCGCAGGCCGCGATAATCCCGACCGCGATCGGCAGATCGAAGCACGCTCCTTCCTTCGGCAATTCCGCCGGAGAAAGATTGATGACCACTCGGTCGATCGGTCGCGAATAGCCGCTATTCACTAACGCCCGCTCGACGCGATGAGTGCTCTCCTTGACCGCCATTTCAGCCATGCCGACGAGCGTCACTTTCGGCAAAGCACACGGCGAGATATCGACCTCCACCTCAACCGGCTTCGCCTCAATGCCGACCAACGAATACGAAAATAGTTTTGCCAGCATCCACCGCTCCCGTGTCCGGGCTGTTCACAAAAGGTTGCTCACGACGTGCGAAGAGCATATCGGTGCCTGTTGTCGGTTGCACAGTCAACGTGGCAGGCGGGCTACTGTCGGCCAATCTGCAAATCCAATGGAGTTGATGACTGAAGTGAGGTGTCGTTGGTCTTGCTCATCCGTAGTTCCATCCGCAGTCCG